>JBAXGN010000004.1 GCA_037139415.1 Verrucomicrobiota bacterium
ATCGGCGTGTGAATTATTCGGCTTCACAGGTCAACTCCTTTCTCTTTTTCCGGCACCCCAGAAACAAACACAATGGCTTGCCAGGGTGCCAACCACGGCGGATGGCGCGGTCAATTTTCTGTTTTTCGGTGCCGGTGAGTTTGGCCCAACCGTTTTTGGCTTTCATTGGCTTGCCTCCTGCTCGCGAAACGATTCGAGGAAAGCCCGGCAACGTGTTTCTAAAAGGTCATCCGCAATTCGCCAGCGTGTTTCCGGCAGGGTGGCGCGGATAATTTCCGCGATTTCGCGCGCGGCGCTTTCGGCGGTCGGCGGGGTGAGTGGGATGCTTTGCGGGCTCATACGCTGCCCCCCCGGATGTACGCGGCCAACTCGGACTTGCTCACAAAAGCAGCCTTTCCGCATTTGTAAATCCGCAGCCCGGTTTTTGCGTAGGCGCGGAGAGTGTTTGGGCAAAGGTCAACGACCTCTTTTGCCTTGGTTAGTCGGAACAGATCGAAGTTTTGTGCTTCGCTGCTCCCCTGCATCATATTTGGCGTTAGTGCGCTCATATTCACCAATGGGGCGGGCAGGTGCCAAAAATGGCGAAAAACAGCGTTTTTGTGGGCAGCAAACGAGCGGAAAGGCGGCTTTTTGCATCAGCAAACGAGCGCGGGAAGCCTTTTGGAAAGAAAAAACCGGGCGCGTTTGGGCGTCCGGTTGGAGCAAATCCACTTTTTAGAGTGGTTTACAGTCAGCAAAAAGTGCGTGCCAAGTTTATTCCTTTGGGCTTCGGATCGGCGTCTTTCCGGTTGCGGACTGCTCCCAATCGGCGGCCTCGACGACAACGCGGCTCGTGCGGGGCGCTTTTTGCTGTTTCTTGGCGGCCTTTATTGCTTTGGCTTGGCGCTCCTGGCTGGCCAACGCGGCTTTAACTCTACCCTCCTTGGTTTTGGCCTTACGCCAGATCGGAAATGCCGTTTTCCACAGTTCAAGCATTTTGGAAAGTACGCCATTTTTACGGTAATCTTGCTCCATTTCTCGAATGGCCTTTTCCTGTTCAAGCTCATCCGTTATTAGCCATTGGCCCTCGCCAAAACTGCTAATATATGCCCGCTTTTCGGCCAATAGGAATTGATGGAATTTTTTCTTTCGCATTGCCGGGCGCTCGTTTGGCATAAGCTCGGCTAGTACGTCATCAAGTTTTAAAACATGATACGTGTTTATGGGGTGTCGCGGCCCCTCCAAATGGACAGCGGCGGTATTCCATAGATCGTGCGCTATGGTCATTAACTTTTCCGGGTCGGTTGGATATTTTAGCGCCAGCGTTGCGGCAATTTGTGCGAGTTCAAACGGTGTTGGTTTCATATTTTTTTGGGTGTTGGTTATATGATTACTTCTGGCAGGGCCTGAATGGCCTTGGTTAGGGTTTCTTCCGGTAAATGTGTGTAAAGGTTGCTCACGACGTCGCTACCGTGGCCGGCCAGTTCCTTGGCAACGGCTTGGTTGCCCCCGGATACTTTCAACGCGGATACAAACGTATGGCGCAGGCAATGGAAGCTAACGCCGGTTGCTTGGCGTTTCCCGCCGCGGCCAACGCCGTCTTTGACATGCCGATAATTCCGGGCCTGCACCAAGCCGCACGGCAGCAAAATTTCATCGTAAAATTGATTCGAAAACGGGCCTGCCCCTCGCTTGACGTATAGCGCGGCCTGGTCGGGCCATATAAAGTCGGTTGTTTTGAGGGTTCCCGACGCTGCATGGCGAGCCAGCAGCATGGCGCGCACTTTCGCGGCCATCGGTATGGCAACCGGCTTGGCTGTTTTCTGCATCATGGTGCGGATAAAGTTGGCGTTGAAGTCCACCGCCCCCCAGCGCAATGAAATCAGGTCGCCCAACCGCAGGCCGGTATAAAATCCGGCCAGGATGGCATAGCGCCAAAAGTCATCCGGGGCCTTGGCGTACATGAGCCCAACCTCCGCCAATGTGAAGGGGCGGCGCTCGCTGCCTGCCTCGGCTTTAATTTTCAGGGGTTTGATGGCCGCCACGGGGTTTTTATCAAGTCGCCCGTTTGCCATTTCCCGGCTGAATAGCACTTTCAGTATCTTTCGGGCTTTATTGCAGGTGGTGGCGGATCGGGCCTTTAGGTAATGCGCCAGAAAGGCGCGGACATCTTCCGTGCCGATTTTGACCAGGGCCGGGCCGGTGTCGCTGGCGTGCATGAATTCCAGAAAGGCGTCCGCAATGGTGCGGTATTCGCGCACGGTGCCCGGACTGTTCGCCCCCTCGCATTCGGTTAGCCATCCAGCCACGGCGGCCTTGAGCGTCAACTCCGCATTGCTTGCTCCGCCGGTTAAATGCCGGTAAAAAGTATCGGTTAGCGCCCCGGCTCGCTCGGTGGCGGCCAGTAGCTTTAACTTTTCCAGCGTCTTTTCCGCCTTTTCCCGGTCGGTGGTTTTGGTGCTTTCAAGGTACTGGCGGCCATTCTTGCGATAGCCAATCCACCAATATGACGAATTCTTGCGTTTGTATATCCACATACTCGTTAAGGTACTCTGTATGCCAAGTGTATGCAAGCATTATGTTTCAAGGAAATTCACTATCGCGCAAAACCCTGTAAAATAGGCTTATTTGAAGCACTGTGAACAACCAAGGCAAACCGGGAGTTCGAATCTCCCTCTCTCCGCCACTTCGCAGAATCACGTGTTCGGTTTCAAATTTTTCTGTCACCACCCGTGAGAATGGGATAATAAACAGCCATGTCCGATACGCGAAACATCCGCAATCTGGCGCTCGTTGGGTTTATGGGCGTCGGCAAAACCACCATCGGCCACTTGCTGGCCGCGCAGTTGGATTTTCGCTTTGTGGATACCGATCAACTGATCGAAGCTCAGGCCGGGCATACGATTGCTGAAATCTTTGCGAAATCCGGCGAGGCCACGTTCCGGGAATTGGAACGTCAAGTGGTGCAGGCGTTGAAGACGTATTCCAATACCGTGATTGCCACGGGGGGCGGATTGCCCTGCTTGGGGGATAATTTGGCCGAGTTGAAAACTCACGCGCTGACGGTCTGTCTCTGGGCGTCGCCGGAATCCGTTTATGAACGTGTTCGCCATCAGGCGCATCGCCCGCTGTTGCACACGCCGGACCCATTGGGAAAAATTCGCGAATTGCTGGCCCTACGCGAACCCTATTATCGGCAGGCCGATATTCTGGTCAGCACCGATACACGGTCTCCGCGTGATTTGGTGTCCTTGCTGGCTTATGAGTTTCGCAGTGTCGTTCAGAAAAGTTGAGGTAAGCGGGGATGGCCGGGGGACATCCGGGTCTTTGGTTTGGACAAAAAAGGCGCTCTGAATTTCAGAGCGCCTTTTGTTTCGAAAAACCGAATTACTTCTTGGCCAGGATCGCGTCCTTGGCGGCCTTGAGGAAACGGAACTTCAAGACGCGCTTGGCTGGGACCTTGATCTTCTGACCTTTTTTCGGTCCGAACTGCATGATCATTTCACGAGCCGGGCGATTCTGCACCACGACTTTGCCAACGCCAGGGAACGTGAATGTGTTCTTGGCATTCTTGTACGCCAGTTCAGCCAGGACATCGAGCGCCTGGGCAGCCTGTTTCTTGGTGATCGCTACCTTATCGGCGACGGTCGCCGCGATTTGTGACTTAGAGAGTGTAGCCATAGTTTATTATATTTTGTTTATTGTTTCGTACTCAGTCCGAAGACCTTGGGTGTTATTTAATCGTAACAAGCGTCCGGTGCAAGGGGAAAATGCAGAAAAATCAGGGTTTTTTTACAATGCAATGCGCCAAGTCACTGCCGGCTGAGCATCTGAACGACCGAAATGACACCATCCGCTTGCAGATTGGGGAGTTTCGGCCACCTTGGCAAAGCCCAGATTTGCTGGGTAAATGACCTCAAATCACCGGGAATGCGGTAACGATGGCATGCGGTCAGGGACTGTATCCGTTGACGGCGCGCGGTCCTTTTATGCTTCATCACCAAAAATAGCGGGCAACCTCCACCGGCTGAGGATCAAGCTGCTACCGGCAAAAACTTTTTCTCACGGTACTTCATGGCGATGAAAATAAACGCCACGGCGGTCAGGGCCATCAAGCCGGCAAAAAACAGGAAGTAGGCCGGCCCGCTCAGCAGGCTGGTGCCGTCCGGTTTTTGAATGAGCACGTTAATGAGCGCAGTGAAGGCGTTGCCCAGCCCAACGGAGGCCAGGTACAGCGACATGATCAGCGATTTCAATTCCCTGGGCGCTTGCGAATAGCTGAACTCCAGGCAGGTGATCGAGACCATGATCTCCGCTTGGCTGATGATGATGTACGACAGAATTTGCCAGCCAATGTTTGGCTTGTGCCCGAGGGAAATTTGCTGTTCCACCCAGGCGGTGAGCAGAAACGACGGTACCGTGAGGAAAAAACCCAGCGCGATTTTTCGTAGCGGAGTCAGTGGGAAAACCCGCGAGATCATTGGATAAACAAGGTATGTGCTGAGCGGGATGAGCAACAGAATCAAAATGGGATTCGCCGCCTGCACCTGTGAGGGTAACCAGGTGAATCCCAAAAACCTGAGGTTCATTTTCTCGGCCTGCAATACCCAGGCGGACCCCGTTTGGTCCCAGAGCGACCAGAACATGGCCACCGCCAGGTAAATGGGAATCAGCCCGGCAATCAATTTGAGGTTATCCACGCGGAATAATTCGCGCACGAACTGTTTGCCGGCGGGGGGCACCCGCACATAAGTATTTCGGCCCAGCCAAAAGATAATCGTGGCCAGCAGCATGAAAATGCCCGGCACGCCAAAGGCCACGCGCGGCCCATATTTGTCCAGCAGCCAGGGGGTGAGCATCGTGGAAAAAAAAGAACCGAAATTGATCGAGAAATAGAACCAACTGAAGATGCGCGGTAACAGGTGCTGGTTGCGCAGGCCGAATTGATCGCCCACGTTGGCGGAAACGCACGGCTTGATGCCGCCTGAGCCCAGGGAAATCAATATCAGCCCGGCCGTCAAACCCAACCGGGTATCGTCCAACGCGAGTGCCAGATGCCCCAGGCAATAAACGAGCGACAGCCAGAAAATGGTCCGATATTTCCCCAGAAACGCATCGGCCACAATTGCCCCCAGGAAAGGCAGAAAATACACGGCGGAGACAAACGTATGGAACCAGGCCTTGGCTTGTTCGGGCGACATGTGGTCCGGCTGCCCCATGCGGTCCACCAGGCACTTGGTCATGAACACTACCAAAATGGTGCGCATCCCGTAGAAGCTGAAGCGTTCGGCGGCTTCGTTGCCGATGATATAGGGAATGCCGGGCGGCATTCGGTCGGTCTCCAATGCCTTGGTCGGGTAAGTGTTGTTCGCCATGTGTATTTGTGGGTTCGGGAATGTTTTCTGGCACGTTACCAGTTTGGCTTGAGGTGCAACACCTTTACGAGAAAGGCCCATTTATCCGCCGCTTCCTCGATCAATTTGGTGGTGGGTTTGCCCGCCCCATGGCCGGCGCGCGTTTCAATGCGGATCAGCACCGGGGCCTTGCCCGCCTGGCTGGCCTGAATTTGCGCCGCAAATTTAAAGCTGTGCGCTGGCACCACACGGTCATCGTGATCCGCCGTGGTGATCAGGGTGGCTGGATAACGCACGCCGGGCTTCAGGTTGTGCAGCGGCGAATAGGTCAGCAGCGTTTTGAACTCGTCCGGTTTATCCGAGGAACCGTATTCCACTGCCCAGGCCCAGCCGATGGTGAATTTATGGAACCGGAGCATATCCATGACCCCGACGGCGGGCAGGGCGGCTCCGTACAAATCAGGGCGTTGCGCCAAGCACGCACCCACGAGCAATCCGCCGTTGCTGCCGCCGCCGATGGCCAGCTTGTCCGTGCGGGTGTACTGGTTGGCGATCAGCCATTCCGCTGCTGCGATAAAGTCATTGAACACATTCTGCTTGTTCGCCTTCATCCCGGCTTGATGCCACGCTTCGCCGTATTCCCCGCCGCCGCGCAGGTTGGGAATCGCCAGCACGCCGCCCATCTCCATCCATACCAGGCTGGCCACAGAAAACGCGGGGGTGAGATTGATATTAAAGCCACCATAACCGTAGAGGTACGTGGGGTTGCGCCCATTGCGTACCAACCCCTTTTTATGCGTGATGAACATGGGGATCGGCGTGCCGTCTTTGCTCGGGAAAAAGACTTGCTCGGTTTCGTAATCTGCCGGGTTGAAATCCAGTTTGGGAGATTTGAAGACCGTGGTCTGCCCGGTTTTCATATCCAGCCGGTAAATGCTCGCCGGGGTAGTGTAACTGGTGAACGAATAGAACGTTTCCGTATCGTCTTGCTTGCCGCCGAATCCGCCCGACGTGCCCAGCCCTGGCAACGGCAATTCCCGTTCCAAAGTGCCATCGAGACGGTGGATTTTGACGGCCGTGTGCGCGTCTTTCAGGTAGTTCAGCACAAACCGCTGATCCAGCACGTTACCCGAAACCAGAGTATCACTGGTTTGCGCCACAAGTTCCTTCCAATTCGCCCGGTCCGGTTGTTGGACGTTGATGGCCATGAGGCGTCCGCGTGGCGCGTTTAAATCCGTGCGAAACCAGAATACCGGCCCGGTATTATCAATGAACGTATAGTCCGCATCAAAGTCCTTAAGCAGTTCCACCACCGGTGCATTGGGAGCCCGCAAATCCTGGTAAAACAAACCGTTCTTCGTATCCGTGCCGCGGGAAACGGAAAGGATCAAGTATTGCCCGTCATCCGTAACCCCGGCGCTGAAACCCCAATCGGCCTGGTCGGGGCGATGGTAAATGAGGCGGTCCTCGGTTTGGGCGGTGCCGAGCCGGTGGTAATACACTTTTTGAAAGCGGTTGACGGCCTTGAATTCATTGGCCCCTTTCGGCTCGTCATAACGGCTATAGTAAAATCCCAGGTTGTCCTTGGTCCAGGAGGCGCTGGAGAATTTGATCCAGCGCAGTTCATCCGGCAAATCCTGGCCAGTGCGCACATCGCGCACCTTCCACGTCTGCCAGTCCGAGCCAGCCCCGGAGAGGCCGTACGCCAGCAGGTTTCCATCCTCACTGACCGCCAGACCGGCCAGCGCCACCGTGCCATCTTTCGAGAGGGTGTTGGGGTCCAGCAATACACGCGGTTCCGCTGTCAGCGACTCGGCGGTGTAGAGCACAGCCTGGTTCTGCAGACCGTTGTTCTTGGAATAGAAGTAGCGTCCGCCTTTCTTGGACGGCGTGCTGTACCGCTCATAATTCCACAACCGGGTGAGCCGCTCGCGGATAGCCTGACGCTGCGGTATCTGACCAAGGAAATCGAAGGTGACTTGGTTCTGCGCCTTAACCCATTCCACCGTGTCTGGTGCGTCTGGATCCTCCAGCCAGCGGTAGGGATCGGCCACCTTGACGCCGTGATACACGTCTGCCTGTTCAATCGTCTTGGTGACCGGGTACGCGAGGTGATAGCGAGCCGAGGCGCAGCCGCTTAACAACGCCGCGCACAGGGCGGCCAGGATGATGGTTGCCGCCGGGCAACCACCCAACAAACCAAGGTCATTCATGCGATGCATAGCAATGTAAGCCCACAAAAAAGCATAAATCCGGTGAAAACCAAGCTTTGGTTTGCACAATTTGCCTTTCGTGTTGGCTAAGACCACATGAGCACGCTATAGTTTGCCCCGTGATGAAGTTGTTTCATAACGGTGTGCTGCCGGCCCTGTTGGTGTGGATGGGTGCGCTGGCTGCCGTAGCCGCAGCCAGCCAGACTAATGATATGCTCTGGCTGGACGGCGGCGAGCGTTTGCGCGGCGAACTGCTGGGCATTCGCCCGGATCAGACCGTTGTGTGGCGGCACCCGGAAATCGCCGAGGAGCTGACTTTTCCACTCACTTCCGTTCTCAAGGTGCGCTTGGGCGCGCGGCCGATTCCGGAAACACGGGCCACGAACGCCTGCATCGTGCGGTTTACCAACCGGGATGAAATTGAGGCCGAAGTGATCGGGATTGACGACACCAACCTGGTCTTGAACACCTGGTTTGCGGGGCGCTTCCAAGTGCCGCGCGGGTTGGTGGATTGCGTGCAGCCGATCGTGGACAACCCGCGAATCGTCTTTGAAGGCCCCACGGGGCTGGAGGGCTGGACGCTGGGTAACTCCGCCATTCCGGGTGTGGAATCCAACGCGTGGGTCTATAGCCAGGGCGCGCTGGTGGCGGTTTCCTCTGGCTCCATTGCCCGCGACGTGAAATTGCCGAATCTGGCCTGCCTGGATTTTGACATCGCCTGGGCCAACTATTTGCAGATTGCCATTGCGCTGTACGCTGATTCCCTGCAACCGGTGAACCTGGCCACCAAGGATGAGGCCCCGGAATTTGGCGGTTTCTACAGTCTCCAACTCAATGCCAACACGGTCAACATTCTGGCGGTCAAAAAAGGCGCGCCGCTCAACAGTCTCGGTATGGGGATTGTTCCCGGAATGGAAAGCAAGACCTCCGCGCATGTCACCGTCCGTGCCAGCCGGCCGGACCGCGCCGTCTATCTCTACCTGGATGGCGTGTTGGCCAAGGAATGGCGCGATCCGGTGGACACGCTGGGTCAAGGGACCTGCCTGCGCATTGTGAACCAAGTGCCTAATCCCTTCAAACTCAGCAACCTGGTCATCTCGGAATGGGATGGCCGCATGGACATGCAATCGCCCGGCAACCAGAATGCTGCGCTGGATTTCGTGCGCCTGTTGAATCGGGATACCGTCTCGGCCAACGTGATCGGCCTGCACGGCGGCAACGTGGTGATCTCGAACGCCACGGGACGGCTGGAGATTCCCTTGCAGCGCATTGAACAGATTCACTTTAGCCAGCAGGGGCGATCGTTGGCCAGGAACGCTGGCGGCGAATGCACTGCCCTGTTTGCTCGGCGCGGTCGGCTGCTGCTCAAAGTGCAGAGCTGGGAGAAACAGCAGGTCGTCGCCCTCAACCCCAACCTGGGCAAAATCCAGTTGGACGCCGCCGCCCTGCGAATGTTGGAACTGAAGACGCCCGCGCCCGAGGTGCGGTAGACGTCGCGCCCGGTTGTGGGTTCCGTCTTTTCCAGATGAGTTAAACCGGTCTTGCCACGCCGCTTAAGGCGGGGCACCATGGCGGGACTATCATGGAACGATTAATTGGTTTGATTGGGATCGGGTTGATTTTCGGCACGGCGTACTGGATGTCCAGTAATCGCAAAGCCATCAATTACCGGCTGGTGTTCAGCGGCATGTTGTTGCAAGTGTTGCTGGCGGTCTTCATTTTAAAAGTGCCGCTCGGGCAGAAGTTATTTGCGGTGCTGGGCGCGATTGTCACCAAGCTGCTGGATTATTCCAAGGAGGGTGGACGGTTTGTCTTCGGCATCTTCGGCAACGATGCCGCCTTGAACAAGGTGTTTGGGGACGGGGCCGGAGTGGTGTTCACCATCATGCTGTTGCCCACCATTATTTTTGTGTGCGTGCTCACGTCGGTGCTGTATCACTTGGGGATCATGCAGCGGGTGGTGGCGTTTTTTGCGCGGCTCATGCATGCCGCGATGCGGGTTAGCGGCAGCGAATCCCTATCGAATGTTTCCAGTACGTTTGTCGGGCAGGTGGAGGCGCAGATTATGATTCAGCCTTATTTGCGAGGCATGACGCAGTCCGAATTGCTGGCGTCCATGACCGGCAGCATGGCGTGCATTGCGGGCGGGGTAATGGCGGTGTACATCGGCATGGGGGTGAAGGCCGAATATCTGCTGGCCGCCAGTGTCATGGCGGCGCCGGCGGCATTGGTCATCGCCAAAATCGTCATGCCCGAAACCCAAGCGTCGGAAACCAAGGGGCTGGTGAAAATCGAAATCAAGCAGACGCATGTCAACCTGCTGGATGCGATTGCCCATGGCGCAGGCAGCGGGATGCGCGTGTCACTGAATGTCGTCGCGATGCTGATTGGTTTCATTGCCTTGATCGCGCTCATGGATGGGGTGCTGGGGCTCGTCGGGCGTTCGCTGGCGGCCCATCAGCATCTTTCGCTCGCGTTTATTGGCGTGGACTTGCAAACCCTGAGCCTGAAGCAAATCTTTGGGGCGCTCTTTTCCACCATCGCGTTTGTGCTGGGGGTGCCCGGCAGTGATTCGTTGCAAGTGGGCTCTTTGATGGGCACCAAGTTTGTGGTGAACGAGTTCGTGGCGTACAGCCACATGACTGCCATTAAGGCTTCGCTCTCCCCCAAGGCCCTGGTGATCGCCAGCTTTGCCCTCTGCGGTTTCGCCAACTTAAGCTCCATTGCCATTCAGATTGGCGGCATTGGCGAATTGGCCCCCGAACGCCGGCATGATCTCGCGCGGCTTGGTTTCAAGGCCATGATTTGCGGCACCCTCACGAACTACCTCTCCGCCGCCATCGCCGGGATTTTGATGTAACCGGGTGGACTTTATTTCCGGTGCAACATTCCCAACAGGCCCAGCAAGGCCATGATGGAGCCCAATACCATGCCACTCAGTGCCGCCCAGCGGCTGTTGTCCTTGGTATCCGCCCGCATCCAGCCAAAGACCCCGCAGCCCACGGCAGGCAACCCGAGCAACAGGTGCAGAAATGGGTTGGGCAGAAACGCCAGGATGGCCAGTGCGGCGGAAGCCCAGCCGAAGATATTGAATCCCGCCTCTTCCTCCGGCAGTTTAACCTGCTGCTTGCTGGTTGTGGCGATGATAGTGGAGGATTGCAGCGATTGGGTTTTGACCTCGCTGCCCGCGCCCCGATAGGCCGAGGGCGCTTGGGTTGCGGTATAGGCGCTGGCGGAACGTGTGCCGGATGGTGCCGGGCGGGTTCCAGGACTGGGCCGGGTTCCCATGCTCGGACGGGTTCCTGGACTCGGGCGCGTACCAGGCCGGCTGCCGGGGGTTTCCGGCGCACTGGCTTTAAGCCAATCCGGCGCGGCTGCCGGGGGCGGAGGCAAGGGAGCGGGTTCCGGCAGAGTGCCATTTGCCAGGGCGGTGAGCGTATCTTCGAACGCCGGCACTTGCGCAATCGGCCAGATGCAGGCGCGTTCCAACACGGCCGTTAGCTTCTGCACCTGCGGGTCCGGGCTTTGTTTCAGGCGCTGAAAGACAATGGAGTTGCGGGGATCCTTATAATCATTGGACAACATGAGCAGGTTGTCACCGGTATTAAATTTCTGCCACAGCGCGGGTTCCTTGGCCAGCGCCAGAAAGCTGGTGTAGATGACCAGCGCTGCAAAGTTATCGAGATTCAGGTCGTAGTTATCCGGAGTGCGACGCGGATGCTGGTAATTGGCATGTCCTAGTTCCGGGCTGCGGCTTTGCCCAAAGGGCGGCACATACATGCCGTCGTAATCCACCAGTACAAATTGGCCGTCGGGCGAACACATCACGTTGCCATGTTGCAGGTCGCAATGGGCAATCTGGTTGGTGCTCAGTTCCTTGACCAGTTCATGCCATTGTTGGGCCAGGCGCAACATGGTTTCCGGCTCGTTGACGTGGTCTTCCACGTACATGTGCATCGGCGTGCCCTTGACCCAATCCATTTTCACGATGGGATACCATTCACCGCGGACCCGGATGCCGCGCAGGAGAAAATCGAATCCGACCAAGTGTTTGAGGGGGACAGACTGCAAGTGGCGCGTCAACATGCCGTAACGCACCTGTTGGTTGGTCACCTGGCGCACAAAGCAACGGATGGCGTAATGCTTGCCATCCGTGGTGTTCAACTCGTACACGCTGGCGAAATTACCGGACATCACGCGGGGCATCCCTAGCATGTCGCTGACCACAGTCGCGGTTTTCAACTCCTCCTCGCCGAAACAACTCGCCGGGTTTTGGATAGCGTCCTGGTAGTCAGTATGGTTAGGCCAGTTCATGCCGGTTATCGTGTTTGTTTGGTTTTGGTGGCCGCAGGTTTCCACTCGAGCATGAGCAGGGTGGTGTCGTCATTGCGCATGGATTGGTTGTCGCGTTGGGCGGCGACCAGGGTGGCAAAATCGGCTTCTGATTTCAGACCGCGCAGGAGATCCCAAGGCGGTTGTCCGGCTTCGTTATTGGCCAGAATCCATTTGGCCAGCGCATCGGTGGCCAGGAAAAAGGTCTCGCCCGGATGACAGATGCCGTTGGCAGCCCGGATATCCTTCAAGGCCGACATGTTATTGATGACATTGCTGGCCAGCAGGATGGGGCGGCTGTTGAACTGTTCGGATTTATCGAGCGGGAAACTGCAGAGCAGCGATTGCTCACGCACATGAAAGAGGCAGGTGTCCCCCACCGCAAAGGCGTTCCAGGTCATTTCATCGGCGGGCAGACTGCGGGAAAAGACCCGTTGCCAGACCGTTTCGGTGCCACCGAATTCCAGTCCGAGCAGGGTCGCGAAAGCCCCTTTCTTGGCTTTTTCCTCCGCAAACCACGGGAGCGCGGCCCAGTTAATGCCTGACCGCCATTCTTCTTGCAGCGGGAGAATCCAGAGTTGGGTGGCATCCTCAGAGGGGGGCACGCCAAACGGCGGGTCAAGGACAAACTGTTTGACCAGGCTTTGCGCCCAGCGGTCTGCAAACGCCGATTCCGTGGCACCGTCTGCCAACGCCACACGCCGTTGTTCGAGCGAGAAGTCGAAGGCGTCTTCGCACTCGTCCATCGTGTTGCCCTTTTTGGGCAGCCTAAAAGCAGTGATGGATGCCTCCACGCAGCGTATTCCTTAACGCATGTTGCTCGAACGCGTGCCGATATCGAGGAAGCGGATCAGTTCCACCAGGTCGGCATTAAAGGCGAAACCGCGGGCTTCGTCTCCCAACTCAAAACCTTCCGCGCGTGCCATGTCCCGCATGGTGGGCGGCAGAAAACTGGAGATGGAAAAGAGCACTTTGGCAAAATCATCCGGCAACCCTTCGTCGGTGTCTGGAAAGACGATTGGTTGCAACGGTTTGCTGGAAATATGGCAGTTCAGCAGCAGCACGTTTCCGTCATCGGTTGCCAGGCTGCACAGTTCTTCGGCCTGAGGCACCGGGCCGGAGTCGGTGGCTTCACCGTCGCTGATGTTGATGACGATGGGCGGGAAGGAGGCTTTACGGCGTTGCACCCATTCGGAGAGCAGCTTGTGGGCCATGGTCAACGCGCCGCCCATTGGGGTGATGCCTTTGGCGGTGGGTTCAAACCAAAGCGGGAATTTGACTTTTTGCTCGATCAGACCTCCCATGCCGTCGTCGGTCTTCTTGATGCGCTCATCGATGCGGGCGGGGGAACTAGCCACTTCGGCAATGGGGACCAGATCGCGTCCGGCGAGCGGGCCACTGAAGGCGGGTGCCACGGTGCTGCCGTAGCCAATCACTGCCACCTCGTAGAAGTTACGCACCCCGTCGCCGCGGGCGCACTTAATGATCAGGTTGTGCAGCAGACGGTTGATGGCGTCGGCCACGCTGTCGCACTTCCGTTTGTTTTCACTCCCGGAAATCGGCTCCACCATGGAACCTGATTGGTCAATTAAAAATACAAAACAACTGGGATTGGCCCGGCTGATTTCGGCTGAATAAGGCATATAGCGTTGTCCTTTTCAAGGGGTCAGCGTCATTACTTCGATGGGAGAGTTTTCCCCCGATGTTCTTTGCATACAGCCCATAGGGGAAACAGATAGCCCCAATGCGGGATAAAATCAATGGAATATTTTGGTGATTTATCGACCTCTGCGTCAGAGGGATGGTTCGATGATGAGGTTAGCATATTTTTTCCGCAATAATCCGGGCAAAAGCTCTGGTTACATTATGCATTCCGATCTTGCCCTCAACGACTTGCAGCAGGCCGGCCTGGCGATAAAAGGCCAGCAACGGTTCCGTTTGTTGGTGGAAAGTGGCCAGGCGGGCCCGGACGGTTTCCGGACGATCATCCGAACGTTGGTACAGTTCATCGCCACAAATATCACAGATGCCGGTCTGGCGCGGCGGTTTGGCGCTGAGGTTATAAGGCGTCTGGCAATGGCGGCAGATAAAACGTTCCGCTAATCGTTGGACGATTTCTTCATCGCTGACCTGGATGTTGAGCACCGCGCACAATTGCATCTCCAACTCCTTGAGGATTGCATTCAACGCTTCCGCCTGCGCGAGGGTTCGGGGGAAACCGTCGAGCAGAAAACCGATGCAATTATCGCCCTGCTGGAGGCGTTGTTTCAGCATTTCATCCGTGACCGAATCCGGCACCAACCCGCCGCGCTCGATGTAAGTGCGCGCGAGCTTGCCCAGTTCAGAACCGCGCTTAAGATGTTCCCGAAAAAGGTCGCCGGTGGCGACATGGTGCATGTTGAAAAAATCGCACAGAGCCTCCGCTTGGGTGCCCTTACCCGAACCGGGTGCTCCTATGAGCAGGAAAACCCGGTTTGCCTTCAGATGTTTCAAGCTGTCGCTCATCACTGTGCCAATCAGGACGGCATGGTTCTCCTCGTCGCTGACTGAGTCATTCTTATAAGCATTTCCCGGACACAAATGCAAACCCTTTTTCGGTTTTTCGAGACTCATTGCAAATTGGGGAAACGGACTCAATGGCACGCGAAAGTGGGTAAAATTAATTTATTGATACTCTCAACTTTCCCCCTGCCGGAGTGACACGTTTTAACTGTTATTTTCCAGCATGGTGTCGGGATCAAGCCCGATGCTTTGACACCAGGCGCGGTAGGCAATGGGCGAAATTTCCGAGGGTTTGATTTCACTGCGCCCGCCCCAGAAGACATTGGTGTAGCTGAAAGAAATGCCCGCGTCCTTCAGGTGCTGGTCAATGGCCGCCTTGTGCGCCAGCACCGTGGCTTTATCCGTGCCGTGCACCACGCCCATGATATTCACACCGCGAAACTCCGGCCCGGCAGGCCGCCAGTAGGCGTGAGTCATGATATGGTGGCGGCCCACTTCCTGGCCGGCTTCGACCTCTTGTCCCGGAGCAACCGCCCAATGAAACAGGGCGTTAAACCGCGTCACCCGTTCGCCGTCCGTCAGCGGTTTGACGTGTTCCAGAAAGGTGGAAAACCGGCCGATGATTTTCCGATGATTCAAGTTTTCCGCCACCTGATAAAAGGTAGCCAGGGAAACCCCAGCCTCCTGGGCACGGCCAAGCCAGTGATCCAACACTACTTCCTGCGGCAGGAGTTCGCGTTTGAGGGCGACGAGGACTTTCCATTCCAAATCACTCAGGCGGGCAACGGAAACATCAGCCGGTTCGGCGGGCACGTCGGCCCGGCTGCCCAGTTCCAGCGTGCGCCGGCGCACATGGCCTACCCCCAACACAAATACTTTGCGGGCCGGCAGCAGGCAATATCGCAACGCGCCGGAACGGGACTTCAAATAGTCGGCATGTTTGCCAAGGGAATAGCCTTGCGGCACCTTGAGCGTCGTCCATAACTTGAAGTGCGCGCCCGCCGCCGCCGGATCGGTGGACCGCAACACGACATGACCGGAAAAGGGATCTTGCTGGAACATGAATTCAAAGGCAGCTTCCAAGCGAGCCTCGGGAACCTCCCACGCCACCAACGCCCCTTGGGCAAGATTGGTCGCCAACAGGGTTTGGCGCACCCGGCGAATGGTTCCGGCTTGCAGCATGGCACGGATTCGCTGCAATACCACCGTCACCCCCACCCCGGATTCCCGGGCAATCTGGTTCCACGGGTCCCGCTGGAACCCTTTCACCCGATCCTCACTGACCGCCAAAATGCGGGCGTTGATGGGATCACTCACCGCTACCGGCACATCGCTCATCATGTGCGGAAGAATAGCACGGTTTGGTGCTGGTGCGACCGGGAAACACGAGGCGGCGCGGTTGCAGCCAATTAAATCCGAAATCCAAGGACCGAAAATCGAAAGAACTCCGAACGCCGAATCCCGAAAACGGCAAACGCGCGCAGGCATAAAAATGGCAGGTAAACAATGCGGGCAGCAACTTGCCCAAAAAAGGTGGGCGGCAGGTAAAAAAGAAAACCGGCTTCCGTTGACCACGGAAGCCGGTTTTGATGATTCCGATAAAATCGGCGTCTTAGATTTTCTTGGGCAGCTTGGTCCAAGCGCCCTTCTTGGCGGAACTCTTGACACACGTCTCAATGAACGCGATGCCCATCCAGCCATCTTCCACGTTGGCGTACTTGCTGCCGTCCGTGCTGAACTTCTCGCCCGCCTTCCATTTACGCACATCGGCTTCAAAGCAGCGATGCAGGCGCGCGAACGCGTCGTGGAACGCCTCGGGATGTCCCGCCGGGATGGTGGGTTCCGCCATGAGATCGGCCGGCAGTTCCTTGGGCAGGAAACCGTCGCCCGCAGTCACCGCCCCGCGCCAATAGACCCGGTCAGGCTGATTGGCAAGGTGGATCGTGATGCTCTCGGGTTCCTCTTGGCGCCAGCGCAAAGTGCCCTTGGTGCCAGCCACCACAATGCCGAGATCGTTCTTGTGGCCGATGCAAATCTGCGAGGCACGCACGAGGGCCTTGCCGCCATTGCTCAGCTTGCCGTAGATGGTAAAATGATCATCCAACATGCGGCCCTGCACGAAGGTCTCGAGCTGCGCGGAAACCTCGGTGACATCCAGGCCGGTGACATAGCGGAGTTGCATGAGGGCGTGGGTGCCGATGTCGCCGCCGCAACCGGAGCCGCCAGCGCGCTTGGGATCCACGCGCCACGACGCCTGCTGCTGGCCAGTGGCTTCGAGTTTGGTGGCGAGCCAGCCCTGGATGTAGTAGCTATCCACCCAGCGGACGTCACCCAGCAAGCCACTCTGCACGATGTAGCGGCTAAAACGGCTGGTCCAGTGGCCCAAATAGGTATGCGCCACTCCGAACGGCACGTTCAGCTTGCGCGAGGTCTTCACCAGGTCGTTGGCTTCCTTCAGGTTCAGGCACAGCGGCTTTTCGCAAAACACCGCAATGCCCGCCTTCATCGCCTTCATGGCCGGATCGTAATGCACAAAATTGGGCGTCACGATCAGGATGTAGTCTAGCTTCTGATCTTCCGGCAGGCTGGCGTTGGCCGCGATCATCTCATCATAGGAACCATAACCCTTGATCGGGTACGGCCACTTTTCCGCTTCTTCCATCGCGATCTTGGGATCGGGGAACAACGCGCCCGCGACGACGCGGCGGGTGCCGTCAAAATGGATTGCTTTTTGGTGCGGATGCACGATGAACGCGCCTTTGCCGCCACCGACCAAACCGACATTAAGAACTTTTTGAGCCATAGTCTTTTATGTTTTCGCTGTTGCTATGTTATCATTTATTTTCCCTTGAGGAAACCCATTTGCAGGATTTCACCCTCAAGGACCACTGGGTATTGCGCGGCCAGCATAAAGGCTGGCCGCATGGTTTCAAGACATTTGTGGCGAATTTGCCAAGGATTCTGAAACGACGCACCGGGGTGGCCATAGTGCCGGTTAAATTGGCAAACTCCGCCAGCCGATGCAGGCAAGGTAAACTTATTTGGGCCGCGCCCATTCGATCATGATGTCTTTTTTGAGCGAGGCGGTTTTTTTCCCGGAAGCATCCAATAACTCAATCTCGAGGGTATCCACCCGAATCAAGTCCTGGGGAATACTCGCCGTTTCATCCACACCAACCTGGAGCACTTGCAGGCTGCGGCCGGCCGTCACCTCGGCGGGCGGGATGGCAAACCAGGAGGCCGTCACCAGTTTTCGGGAATCGTATATTTTAGCGGTCAGTTTACCCGCGCCACCCACCATGTTACAGCGCACCGCAATGGTGCCGTGAAACAAGTCGTTTTGCCGGAAATCTTCCAACTCGATGGTGCTGCTGGGAGCCACCGGGGCTTTGGCGGAAGAATCCGCTTCTGAATTACCTTTGGCGGTATCTGCCGCTGCTGCCCCCGGAGCCTTCCAGGTTAGGAGCATGGTGGCGGGATAAATGTTCTCCTGTTTGCCAGCACTCGCTTCCGACAGATAGACATAGACCTTATCGGTCGTGACGGCGCGAACCTCTGGATTGTCTGGATGGAATTTCACCGGAAAGAGGGCGAAATTGCGGCGGGATTTGGCAATTTGCACCGGGGTAGCCTGGAAGAAACGGCTGACCTCGGGCTCGCGCGCCCGGGTAACGTTGACTCCCAGCATGGGCGAGGTCATATCATCCTTGTACTCGTACTCAACGCCAATGGTCATCTGGCTGCGATCCAGACTGCGATTGACCACATCCACGTTGGTAACCTTGCTCTTCAAGTGGGTGGCCATGACCGGCCCGCTCGATGGTTGCGCCTCGGCCGCCTGATCCGCCCGCAAGCGGGCCATTTCTTTGGCCTTGGCGACGGCCTCGGCAGCGGCGCGCGCCTCGGCTTCGGCTTTCACCTTGGCTTCCGCAATGGCCCGGGCCTCGGCTTCCACTTTCGCCTTTTCTTCAGCCAGCCGTTTTTCTTCGGCCAGCCGTTTGACCTCTTCCTGGGCCTTGCGCTCCGCTTCCTCGCGAATTTTGGCTTTCGCGGACGCTTGCTCTGCCGCCAGTCGGCGTTCCTCAGCCAGGCGTTGGGCGGTTTCTTCAGCCAGGCGTTGGGCTTCCGCGCGTGCCTTGGCTTCCGCTTCGGCTTTTGCGCGCGCCAGTTCCCGCTGCCGCGTCTCTTCCTCGGCCTTCAATCGGGCCGCTTCCCGGACCTTGGCTTCCGCCACCGCCTGCTCTTCCGCCAGCCGTTTTTCCTCCGCCAACCGTTGGGCTGCCGCCTCCGCCTTGCGTTGGGCTTCCGCGCGGGCCTTGGCTTCCTCTTCGGCTTTCAACCGCGCCAGTTCCCGTTGCCGATCCTCTTCTTCGGCCTTTTTGCGCGCCTCGTCACGGGCCCTGGCTTCCGCCACCGCCTGCTCTTCTGCCAACCGCTTTTCCTCGGCCAAGCGTTTAGCCTCGGCCTCGGCCTTGCGTTGGGCGTCCGCGCGGGCTTTGGCTTCCTCCTCGGCCTTCAACCGCGCCAACTCTCGTTGTCGCTCTTCTTCTTCGGCCTTTTTGCGCGCCTCGTCGCGGGCCTTGGCTTCCGCCACGGCCTTTTCCTCCGCCAGCCGCTTTTCCTCGGCCAGGCGTTTGGCTTCGGCCTCCGCCTTGCGCTGTGCTTCCGCGCGGGCTTTAGCCTCTTCTTCAGCCTTCAGCCGCGCCAACTCACGTTGCCGATCCTCTTCCTCCGCCTTTTTGCGCGCCAGTTCCCGTGCCTTGGCTTCCGCCGCCGCCTGCTCATCCGCCAGCCGCTTCTCCTCGGCCAGGCGTTTGGCCTCGGCCTCGACTTTGCGTTGCGCTTCCGCGCGCACCTTGGCCTCCTCGGCTAAACGTTCACGCTCTTTGGCCACCGCCTCCGTGCGAGCCTGCTCTTCGGCCAGCCGCTTTTCCTCGGCCAGGCGTTTGGCTTCGGCCTCCGCCTTGCGCTGTGCTTCCGCGCGGGCTTTAGCCTCTTCTTCAGCCTTCAGCCGCGCCAACTCACGCTGCCGATCTGCTTCCTCGGCCTGCTTGCGCGCCTCTTCCCGTGCCTTGGCTTCTGCCACCACTTTTTCTTCCGCCAGCCGTTTTTCCTCAGCCAAGCGTTTGGCTTCAGCCTCTGCCTTGCGCTGCGCTTCCGCACGGGCCTTGGCCTCCTCTTCGGCTTGCAAGCGTGCCATTTCGCGCTGCCGATCCTCTTCCGCTGCCTTCAAACGCGCCGCCACCCGCGCCTTTTCTTCCGCCGCCGCCCTTTCTTCCGCCAGCCGTTTTTCCTCGGCCAGGCGTTTGGCGTCTGCTTCGGCCTTGCGTTGTGCTTCAGCACGCACCTTGGCCTCTTCCTCGGCCTTCATCCGCGCCAGCTCCCGCTGCCGCTCCTCTTCCACCGCTTTCAACCGCGCGTCTTCCCGTGCTTTGGCTTCCGCCACCGCTTTTTCTTCCGCCAGCCGTTTTTCCTCGGCCAGGCGTTTGGCGTCTGCTTCGGCCTTGCGTTGTGCTTCAGCACGCACCTTGGCCTCTTCCTCGGCCTTCATCCGCGCCAGCTCCCGCTGCCGCTCCTCTTCCACCGCTTTCAACCGCGCGTCTTCCCGTGCTTTGGCTTCCGCCACCGCTTTTTCTTCAGACAAGCGCCGCTCTTCCGCCAGCCGTTTAGCCTCTTCTTCGGCCTTCATCCGCGCTTCTTCCCGCGCCTTAAGTTCAGCTTCCTGACGCGCTTTTTCTTCCGCCAATCGTTGGGTCTCCGCGTCCGCCTTGGCTTTGGCTTCAGCGAGTTCCTTGGCGTGCGCCTCGGCCGCCAGCCGCGCTTGCTCGCGCACTTCCGCCTCCGCTTTGGCCTTGGCTTCCGCCTCGGCCGCTTGCCGTGCGGCCTCCTTGGCTCGTTTTTCCTCTTCGGCGGCTTTTTGCGCCAGTTCCTTGGCACGGGCTGGATCAAAGGTGGACTCTTGGGGAGTTTCCGGCATGGGTACAGCCTTGGCATTCGCACTTCCCCACTTGACGGTCTTCAAAAAAGTAGTGACTGAAACAACGGAATAGCCATTGATGTCGGTCAAATATAGGTAAATACGGTCCGTGGTCAATTGCGGCGGAACCCCCGGCTCATCGTTGAAGTATCTGATGGTAAATGAAACCGGCGCACGCCCCCGCCCGATGGTAACAGAATCCGCCCCAAACCAAACAGAGACCGACGGCTGATCTTTTTTACGCACCACGGGAACCAGTTTGGCGGAAGACCCGGCCACACCATCATAGTTAAAATCCACCGTCACCACCACCTCGGTGCCATCGGCAGACTGTTTGCCCACGCGCAAATTACTAAAAACCGGCCCGCCCATGCCCATACCCATCTGACCTGGCCCCTGCATGTTATTAATCATCGGCGCCGCCCAAGCGGGCAACGCCATTTGGCAAATGAGCATCCAGATGATCATTCCCCGAATTAGACGCTCTCCAATACTTCTCAAATTATGGTCCGGCTTCATAACCAGTTCATTATCAAATGCAAGTCAATTGAGATAGCATAACGGCAAACGGGCATCCGGTCAAACGAATAGGACAGGTTGTTGGTGGCGCAATCGGAACGCGTCGCAACCATATTCAATCCGCCATGCGCATGTAGTATTTGCATGTCTTCACCTTACCAAATCGCCGGGGCTGTCAAAGACCGGGTTTTACCGCACCTGGAACTGGTAGGAACCGGACGCAATCTGGAAAACCGCATATCCCGGTTCCTGGCGCAGGAGCTGCACCCCGGGACTTGCTTGCGCCGCGAGGTTACTTTCCCGCACCTCGGCAGCGGATTTCGCCGGGACAAATACGGTGGCAGTGGTGTTTGGCGGGATGGTCACCTGCAAGGTGAATTGACCGTCGGTTTTCTTCCAGTCGGTGCGAATGCCTCCGTAGATCGAATCGTAACTGCCGCGAGCCCAGGTGAGATCCCCAACGAGTTGGGGTTTGATGAGGATTCTCTTGAAGCCCGGGCCGGCAGGATCGCCGCCAATTCCCGCGACGTCCTGATAAAACCACTCCAGAATATGGCCCAGCATGAAATGATTGTGCGACGATCCTCGACGGGCATCCCAGGCCTCGGTGAGGCTGGTGGCACCTTGCTTGAGTTGGTAGCCGTAACCGGGCCGCTCAGACTGGTTGTTCATATCAAACAGCACCTCCGAATGCCCGCCGTCAGCCAGGGCACGCACGAGGTATCGGAAACCAACATCGCCGGCGGTGAGTGCGTTGGTGCGGGCGCGCACATCGGCGACCAATGCCGCGACCAACGCCGGTTTTTCTGCCAGATCCGCCAGGTCCAGCACACACGGGATGGCGTTCGCACACTGCGATCCGGTCGAATATTGGTGGGTGTCCGGGTTACGGAATTTTGTATTAAAAGCGGTGCGAATCGTATCCGCCAGAAGCGCATATTTTTCAGCGTCTTCTTGGTACCCAAGCAGTTTGGCGGCTTGCGCAATCACCCAGGCACCCTTGAAATAGAACGCGGTGGCGGTGAGCGCACGCGGCGTCAACTGCGCCTCGCCGGGGGGCTTGGGACCGATGTCATACCAATCACCCAAGCCGTGGTTGACAATGTGATCCGTAGCTTTACTGCCCAAGTAGATCACATAACGCTTCATGCCCGCATAATGGCGGCGCAGTAATGCGAGGTCGCCGGTCCATTCATACTGTTGCCAGGGCACCAGCAGAAAGGCGCTGCCCCATTCCGGCGAGTCACGGAATCCGCCGTTGAAAACGACATATTCCGGGGCAATGTCGGGCACCAAACCCGCTTCTGTCTGCGAGTCAGCCATGTCATTCATGCTTTTGGTGAAAAGTTGCGCCAGGTCCCATTCATAACGCAGCGAGGGGCCGTTGAGGTGATACTCTTCCAACCAGCCAAGGCGTTCGCGATGCGGACAGTCGGTAAGCACACTGACCATATTCGCGCGCTGCGCCCACCGAATGAGCGTGCGGATGCGGTTGAACAGTTCATTCGAGCAGGAAAATTCACCCGCGGGCGGCGAGGCAGAATGCACCACCACACCTTCGAGGGATTCGACTGCGGGCAACGCGTCATTGCCGGCTGCCGGCTCAAGTTCCACCTGCAAATAACGGCAGCCGTGATACCAGAATTTCGGGAACCAGGTTTCGCTGGTGTCGCCCGACAGCGTGTATTTCCAATAGGCCTCGCCACCACCGACGGAACCACGATCCACAGGACCATCTTTCTTCAGCAGTTCTGCCGGGGTGATTTTTATCGACGTTCCAGGCGGGCCGTGAACCCGAAATCGCGGCATGAGAGGTGCGTTCTGGCCCAGATCATAGACCGTCACCCTGGGCGACAGTTCCTTGACACTCACAGGTTGCAACACGTCGAACGCGCGCAGCGGCGGAGCCGCGCTGCTGAGTCCGCGCAGCGTACCACCCGGCCCCGTGACGCACAGGGCGGGAAACCACTGGGTGGCGGCAAAACCAGGCTGGCTCCAGCCTTTGGGTTCCAGGCGGGCGTCATAGTCTTCCCCACCATAAATGCAGGAGAACGTAATGGGGCCGGACGCAACCTGCCACTCCGGGCCGGTGCCAATGATCTGGCTGGTGCCATCGGCGTACTCCAGGTGCAGTTGGGCGATGGCTTTCAGCGGACCAAACGAACCTTTGAACTTGGTATAGCGTCCGCCGGACACGTTATACATTCCGTTACCCAGCAGCAGCCCCACCGCATTGCGTCCGGTCTGTAACATTGGAGTGATGTCATGAGTGTCGTACAGGCAGGTTTTGTCATACTTCGTCCAACCGGGAGCAAGCAGGTCGGCCCCGACTTTCTGACCGTTGACACTCAGCTCATACTGGCCCAAGCCGCATACATGCACAACGGCACGTTGTAAACCGGGTTTCAACGAGAACTCATGTCGGACCAGTAGCGTTTGATATTTTGCCGAAGCGCCGCCGATGAGACCCAAGCCATCCGTCAGGGAATCTTTGCCCCAACCGTAATTCTCCACACTGTCCTTGGCGGTGACCTTGGCACCCACCGCCGCGTTGGTATTGCCCGAAATCACTTCCAACTGTTGCAGCGCAAAACAGAACTTGGTGTCGCGCCGCCATGATTGGGTGACCGTCACCCGCACATATCGGGCCGTGACCTCCTTGGCCTTGAGCGTCACGGACCGATAACCCGGATTCTTATAATCCGCACCGGTATGGTCGGCCACCACATCGGGCTTGGTGAATTCTGCATCCGTCGCAGTTTCCACCTTGAACCGGATGGGAAATCCGAAACCATCTTTGTTCTCGTGTCGCATCGGATGCAGCCGGAAGGCGGACACTGGCAAGGCCCGGCCCAAATCCACCTGTACCCACTTGGTGTCGTCGGCATGGCCTGCCTCGCTGGCATGATAGCCACGTGCCTTGCGGGGGGATATCTGTGCGCCCTCGGCGCTGATCCAGCGCGCCTGCCAGTCGGTTTCGCGCAATATACCCATCGTCCACGAAGCCGGCTGGCTCCAAGTGGAAGGCTTGCCATCTTTGTCCCAAACCCGGATTTTCCAGAAAACCCGTTGGGAAGACTTCAAGGGCGCACCGGCGTAGGGAGTCTGAATACTGCTTTCCGAAATCACCTTGCCGCTATCCCACAGATCGCCTTGGTGATGTGCCAAAGTGTTTTGCGTGGTTGCCACGAGTACCTGATAGGCGGTTTGTTTTTGACCGCGTGTGCTGCTCTGCAGTTTCCAGAATACTCGCGGTTGCGCCGTGTCCACGCCCAACGGGTTGACGGCATATTCACAGCGCAAATCCATGACGGCCAGGGAATCGGGAGCTTGGGCAGCCGCCCACCCGCCGAGGAGAATGAGCATACCCACGCTCCAAGCGCCAAAGTTGCGGGACTTGGGCGTAGTTGGCAAACTAGTTTGATATGAAAGCATAAATTTGTGCTATTGATGCCATAAAGACAACCCGACCAAAAGCGTAAATGATATTTTCGAAACACTTGCCACGGAGGCAACGGACGCCTATGCTAGGCCCAGATTTAACCAAGCATACACATGAAAATTTGTCTGATTAGCATTACGGAAGTCAAAGCTGGCAAAGTGAATTTGAAGGATCCGCGGCTGGATCTGGCCGATAAGCTGGTTGAGGCGAAGAAAAAAGCCTATGCCCAAGTGGACGCGGTGGGGGAGGAAGACCTCGTGACCTCGGATGCGGTGTTGACCAATGAGGAGGGCAAGGCAGACCTGATCCTCCGGGATCTGGAGTTTGTGGAAACCCGGCTAGAGCGCACTCCGCCAGAGGCTGAGCGTGCCGCATTGCTGAAAATCAAGGCTGCCCTCGAAGGTGAAAAATTTGTCAGCCAGGCTGGGCTGTCGCCCGAGGAGCGGGGAGCAGTAACGGTGCATAATTTCGTCACGGATCGTCCGATTGTCGTGGCGCGCGCGGAAGAGCTGGCCGAGCCGGATGCGTTGATGCTGCGCGCCGTGGCGGAAGGCGGCTACATCAGTTTCCTCACGGTGGGCGGCAAGGAAAACCGGGCCTGGCTGATTCGCAAGGGCGCGACCGCCTGGGATGCCGCTGGCGGCATCCATTCCGATATTCAGAAAGGCTTTATCCGCGCGGAAATCATCAGTTTCGCGGACTTTGAGGCGGCGGGCGGAGAGACGGAAGCCAAGCGCGCCGGCAAACAGCGGCTGGAAACCAAGACGTACGTGATGCAGGATTATGATGTGGTGAATTTCCGGTTCAATAAATAGCGGGGGCCAGAAAAATTCTGGGCGCGGTTGCCGATGTCAAATCTCGTGTTAACTTCGCGTATGGTAGTTATAAGGTTGTTCACCATCACAATGGTTGGTTGGTGGTTGGCCGCGTTCGCCTGCCCGGCGGCGGAAATGATTCCGGCTGACATCGAGAAACTGTCCACGAACGCCCAACTCGTGGTTCAAGGTCGGGCCTTAAGCCTAACCATTCAGCGCAACCCGGCGGGCGTGATTTATACGGCGGTGGATTTCCAAGTGGACGATGTGTGGCGCGGTCAACTTGGCACCAATCATATCGAAATCCGTTATGCCGGCGGCATCCTGGGCGAGCAGGGTCTTTATGTCACTAGCGAAGTCGAGTTCAACGTGGGCGAGGAGGCAGTGGTGTTCCTGCTCCAAGCGCCTGAAAATGCCTGGGTTTGCGTGGGAATGTCCCAAGGTAAATTCGAGGTGCAGCCAGGGCCGGATAAAGCGCAGAAGCTGGTCCACAATCCGTTTCATGGGCAAGGGCAGGAGTTGCTGCCAATCAGCTCGCTTTCCAAAGGGACAGTTGCCCTCCCTGCAAGTTCGCCGTTAACCGTGGGCGATTTAAAAAAGAGCGTTCAGGAGGCCAAATGAAACGGTGGCAACGATTCTTTTGGGTGTTGGTCGTTGGTCTGCCGTGCTTCTCCGCGTTGGCATATGTGGACCGCTACAATGCGTACGCCCAGCCGTTGCAATGGAACCTGACCAATCCACCGGTCAGTGTCCCCACCAACTCATTCAGCCGCAGCACCAAGGCGATTCGTTTTTATATCGGGGCGGAAGCGTTCTCCACCAGCAACACCACGGCTGAGATCAATGCCATCAAGGCGGCGCTCGGGCAATGGCAGGCCATCCCGAATACCCTCATCAAATTTGAATTCGCCGGGTTGTTGAGCAACATCACCAACGTCAACCCTTCGGACGGAACCAATGTTATTTTTTGGAAGAAGGACACGAGCCTGTTGAATGGCACCACGGATATTTCCCAAAGTCTGGGCATCTGTTTTTATTCCTATTCGAGCAATACGATCACCGAGGCGGATATCGCCCTCAACGGCATCAATAAATCCTGGTTTACGGATATTACGGATGCCGCTAACACCAATTACTTCGTTGAGGGAGTGGTCATGCATGAGATGGGACACGGCCTAGGCATGGCGCATTCGCCGATTGGCGGCCAGATCATGTTTCCCACCATGGGCCGCGGCATTCAAGGGCAGATTCGATTGTTGTCCGATGAAATTGCCTTTGCCCGCAGCTTTTACGCCGCCACGAACCCAGCGGCCAATTATGGGTGCCTGACCGGTTACGTCACCCTGGCCGGTAGCGGTGTCAAGGGAGCCATTGTCACCGTGGAAAGCACCAATGGTTCCGTGCTGGCCTCCACGTTGACCTGGAGCAACGGCTATTATGCCGTGCCCCTGCTGCCGCCAGGTCCCGCCTGGTTGCGGGTGACGCCGATGGATGGGTTCGGCTTGGTCAACCCGGCGATGCTTAATGAGCCGTTTTTTACCAGCAGTCCACAGACGAACTTTTATCCCTCCACCAATTATTCTGTCACCCTGACGGCCGGCGTGACGAATGGGTTTAACATCAGTGTCACCAACGGCGCGCCACCATTCCGAATCCAATATATCCGCTATAATTATAGCTACGGCGGCGGGGCCATTAGTGTGAATCCCGGGGATAACAATGTCATCGTGGGGGTGATGTCCACCAACCTGCCTACCAATGGCGCGGTGCTGCAAATCCTGGGGGATGGCCTCACGATTGGCCCTACCGTCATCGAGCCTAACCTGGCTGGGCCTTTGAACTCGATTTCCGTGACGATTTCCGTCGCCACCAATGCCACGCCGGGCGTGCGCAGCCTGATTATTCTCCGCACGAACGATAATGTACTGGCACACGCCGTTGGTTTCCTGCAAATTCCCCCGGCCATTCCCGACCAGAATTTTGACGGTTTAAACGACCTCTTTCAGCGAAAATACTTTCCCGTGTTCACCGATCCGCAGGCCGGGCCGAACGCCGATCCGGATAACGACGGCCTCAATAACCTGCAGGAATACATCGCCGGCACCAATCCAACCAATAAAGCTTCAGTCTTATCCGTGTTGAGCACCACCATTTCCGCCAGCGGCACCACCATCAAGTGGCAGAGTGTGGCCGGGAAAAAGTACCAACTGTTCAGCCGCCCCGGACCTTCCCCCGCTGGGAATTGGACCCCGCTAGGGACACCCGTCACCGCGACCAACGCCGGGGCGCAGTACTTCGACGCCGGGGCGCCTACGGGACGCAAGTTTTACCGAATCCAAGTGTTGCCGTAGTGACGTGCTTGCCATTAGCAGCACGATTTGCAGAGTACAACCGTTTGCGTTGAGCCCGGCTCAGACTGCCCGGGACCATCCCACGCGACCATTTGACAACCTGAATCGCCACATCAATTCCCGGTTTACCTGAATATCTACCCCGCGCTCACCGTCATATCAGTAGCACGGGTTATGGCCTCCTCCATGAGGTGGAAAAAAGTGCATTAGCCATGGAATGTTGATTGAATGACAATTTATGGCAAGTATGATGGCTCCGAAATTGGTAGGGAACTGCGCCCATTAAATAGTAGATGTTTGCCCGGTAGGGTGAAGACTGGCCTGCGAATAATTTTTGGCAGGCTCAAAGTAAAATAAAATGGTTATGAAATTGCCTAAAAAGCCAGTGATGACTTGGGGTTCCGACCTCAAGCGACGTGATTTTTTACGCGGCACCTCCGCCGCCAGCTTGTTGACCCTCATGGGAGGTGTACCCATTCTGGCAGCCGATAGCGCCGCCCCTGCCCCCGCTGCGGAAAAGAAGACCGGGCGTCCGCCGCTGCAAGTGGCCGTGATCGGACTTGGTCTGCAAGGGCGGGATATCCTGACGGCCCTTTCCAAGATGCCTTCCGCCAAAGTGGCGGCCATCTGCGACACCTACGAGCCCATGGTCAAACGGTGCAAGGAACTGGCCCCGGAAGCAGATACGAACCCTGATTACAAGAAGGTACTGGAAAACAAAGCCATCCAAGCCGTGGTGATCGCCACGCCGACCCATAAGCATCGCGAAATTGTGGAAGCCGCGCTGGCCGCCGGCAAGCATGTCTATTGTGAGGTTCCGCTGGCCTGGTCGCTGGAAGATGCCCGCGCCATTGCCCAAGCCGCCAAAAAATCGCCCCGCTCCAATTTCCAGACCGGTTTGCAGAAGCGCGCCGATCCCCAGAACTACAAACTCATTGAATTCATCCGTAGCGGTGCCGCCGGAACGATCCTCAAAGCCCGCGCCCAGTGGGCCAAGAAGACCAGCGGACGCCGCACCTCGCCGAATCCCGACCGCGAAAAGGACCTCAACTGGCGGTTGTATCAGGAAACCTCGCTGGGTCTGATCGGGGAAATGGGCATTCACCAGGTGGATTTGCTGTCCTGGTTCCTCAAAGCCAAGCCCAAATCCGTGTACGGGTTCGGCAATGTCGCGTTGTACAACAGCAACAAGGATAACGATGATCGCACGGCCTTCGACACCGTGCAGGCGTTGTTTGAATTCCCCAACAAGGTAGGGTTTTATTACGATGCCACACTGGGCAACTCGTACGAAAGTGAATACGAGGTGCTGCACGGCACGGATGCTGCCGTCGTGACTCGCGGGTCAAAAGCCTGGATGTTCAAGGAAGCGGACGCCCCGCTGCTGGGCTGGGAAGTCTATGCCAAGAAGGAAGAAGGCGTGGCCTACAAGGAAGCCGGCATCTCCCTCGCTGCCAACGCCACCAAGATCGTTACCGTCAAGGTCGAGGAATTGCCGTACGCCATCACCTCGCTGGCTACGGCCATGGAATCGTTCGTCCGCAACAGTGTGGTCCTCGGCCAGGAAGTCACCAACTTCGACGATGCCTTCGATCCGAAGGATGAGAAGGCCCTGCGCGAATACCTGGCGGATACCCTCAAAAAAGTGCGCCTGCCCGCCGCTGGTTGGCAGGAGGCCTATGAAGCCACCGTGATGGTCATTAAGGCCAACGAAGCCACCATCAAGGGCGAGCGCATTACCTATTCAAAGGAATGGTTCGAAGTGTAAGCAAAATCATTTAAACAACAAACATAAATCATAACCCAACCAAAATAACTATTTATGAAAAAACAAATCATTCGTATCACCATGAGTCTGGCGCTGGTTTCCGCCCTGACGGCCTCCGCCCAAGTCCGGGACTTCAAGTCCAAGCCCGGCGAAGACACCAAGGCCCGCGTCGAGGGCACCTCCAACATCCACGACTGGTGGGTGGAAGGCAAACTGATCAGCGGCTTGCTCAAACTGGACGACGCCGCGCTCGCCAAGGTCGGCAAGGTCGCCGGCGAAGCCAAGGTCATCATCCCGATCAACACCCTGCATAGCAGCAGTGGCGCGAAAATGGACGACGTGATGTATGAGCACATGGAAGTGGAGAAGCAACCCGAGTTCCGTAAAATCATGTACCTGCTCGAAGAATTGACCGTCAAGAAACCCGCCACCGCCACCACGGCGGCGGAATGTGATTCCAAGGGCAGCCTCGTCATTCACGGTGTGACCAACAAAATTGACATGCCGATTACGATCCAAAAGGTCGAGGAAGATAACCTGAAAATCAGCGGCACGGTGTCCCTTAAAATCACCCAGTTCGGCATCAAACCGCCCAGCCCTGCCTTGGCGATGGGCTTGATCAAGACCGGTGACGATATCAAAGTCATTGTCAATTGGCGCGTCGCTCCGGTTGCCAAGTAACCTGCCATAACCCATTTGCCCGTTTCCACCCCAACGGGCGAGACCACCGCGATGAATGTCTCATTCATCGCGGTTTTTCTTTGGAGAAGGGCATCATGCGGTGGCTATGTCGCTTTGAATGGTTCATGCACCTGATCGTACGTTTATTTCAGGCGGACAACCAAGGTTGGAAACCAAAACCATAGTTATCGGCTCCAAAGCGCTTTACCATCCTTGACGGGCTTGTCAGGGAAATCCCTGACACAGTTAGCGGCATCTTCCTGACTGCCGGGAGAATCTCATATATGGCACTGTCTGCACAGTGAACCATTCAATCACCAACACGAGTGAGCCAGGAAACGCGTTAAACGCCGGACCATCTGGGGGCACCCAGGAACAGAATGCCATGGATAAGCTGGTGGTGACGTGCCAGCAAGGCGCGCCAACCGCACAAGCACTGGAAGATAAAACGCAACGGCTGTTGATCACCATTGCCTATCAGGATGAATTGACGCGCGCATGGGCAGCCACCGTTTGCGCCCGGGTGACGGAATTGGTGGGCGGCGACCATGCGGAGATTCATTGGTGGCACGTACCTGACGCAAAACTTTATGAAATTTCCACAACGGCGATAAAAGCAGCAGCAGCAGCAGATATTATCGTGGTTTCCGTATATGGAGAGAATAAATGGCCCGTATCGCTTTGCGCCTGGGTGGACCACTGGGTGGCATTACGAACCGTAACGGGGGGGACCATGCTGGCGCTCGTCACCGTCTCCGACCCGCCACACGTTCATTTTGATGCGGTATCGGAATATTTGCGCGCGGTGGCGGACAAGGCGCATCTGGAATTTTGTTCCGAGTTTCGCAAGCATCCCGCTTCCAACGCCCATTCAAATAATACGTAGTAGTATGAAATACACCAACGAACAACCCCGCTGGAATCCAGAACATCAGCCCCCCCCTCCCATTGGGTTCAATGAGCCAGAATCTCCGCTGCCACTTGTCTCGGTAGTCATTCCGGTGTTCAACGCCGAGGGGAGCATCGAATCGCTTTGTGATCGATTGATTGACGAGCTAACCGGGTTCTGGCGCATTCAAATCGTGCTGGTGGATGATGGCAGCACGGATCGCTCGGCGGCGGCGTGCCAACGATTGCGCGAGACGCATGGCGAACGGATTACCTTTATCCAACTTGCGCGGAATTTTGGCGAACACAACGCGGTGATGGCCGGACTGAACTACGCGGATGGCGACTACTGTGTCATCATGGATGATGATTTTCAAAATCCACCTTCCGAGGTGCATAAAATGCTGGTGGAAATTGCCAAGGGGTATGATGTGGTGTATTCCCGCTATCAGGAAAAAATGCATCATCCGTTCAGAAACCTGGCCAGTCGCCTGCACAACCGCATGGCGAGTTGGGTCCTGAATAAGCCGGCCGACCTGTATTTATCCAGCTTCAAAGTCATGTCCCGCTTTGTGGTTCAACAGGTCATTCAATACACCGGCCCCGATCCTTATCTGGATGCGATTATTTTGCGCACCACCCGCAATATTGGCGCGGTCACAGTTCAGCACCACAACCGCCAGCAGGGGGAATCCGGCTACACGCTGGCCAAACTGGTATCGCTTTGGGGAAATATGGTGGTCGCCTTCAGTTTATACCCGTTGCGGCTGGTGGGCACCTTTGGCTTCATCATGGCGGCGCTGGGGCTGTTGTATGGTCTTTACACCTTGGTTATTTGGGCCATTCCGGACATCCCGGAGCCCGGCGAGTATCAAAAGCTGAATGCGTCAATGTGGTTCTTTCGCGGATGCACCCTGCTGGTCATGAGTATTGTGGGGGAATACGTGGGGCGCATTTACATGCATCTGAACAGCGCACCGCAATACATCATCCGGCAGATGCTATCAGGACCGGTGCGCAACGGGGCCCGATTTTCCGCGAAACCCATGGTCGCGCGAGTGAATGGCAAATCCCGCAAGGAGGCCGCCATCGTCGGCGAAAGCGTATTATGCCATTGAGCCTGGAGAACTTGATGGCGCGGGAGTTTTCCGAACGGAGAGTGCTAATCACCGGCGGGTTGGGCTTCATCGGTTCAAGTCTGGCCCGCCGGTTGGCCGCGCATGAGGTCCGGATCACGTTAGTGGACAGCCTGATTCCCGAATATGGTGGCAATCTGTTCAACCTGGCCGGCATTGAGGACCGCGTGCTGGTCAATATCTCGGACGTGCGGGACGAACATAGCCTGTCATACCTGGTGCGCGGACAGGATTTCCTATTCAATCTGGCGGGACAAACCAGCCATCTGGATTCGATGCATGATCCTTACACGGACATGGAAATTAATTGTCGCGCTCAACTATCCATCCTCGAAGCGTGCCGCAAATACAACCCCGGCATCCGGGTGGTCTTTGCCAGCACGCGCCAAGTCTATGGCGAACCCGACTATCTGCCGGTGGATGAAAAACATATCCTGCGCCCGGTGGACGTGAATGGCATCAATAAAATGGCCGGCGAGTGGTATCACATTCTCTATCACCGGCGTTACGGACTAACGACAAGCGCGTTGCGCCTTACCAATACGTATGGTCCGCGCATGCGCGTCAAAGATGCCCGACAGACATTCTTGGGATTATGGATTCGGCAGTTGCTGGAAGGACAATCCTTTGAGGTTTGGGAAGGCCAGCAGCAGCGCGATTTTACCTATGTGGATGACGCGGTGGATGCGCTGCTCATGGCGATTATCAGTAACCAAGCCACGGGACAAATTTTCAACCTGGGCGGCGACCAAGTGATCAACTTGCAGGAACTGGCCGAAATGTTGGTGCGGATTAATTCCGGCGGCAACTTCGTGCAATGCGCGTTTCCCCCCGAGCGAAAGCAGATTGACGTGGGCAATTACTATGCCGACTTCAGCCTGATCCGTAAGGTGCTGGGGTGGCAACCACACGTTCCACTCCCGAAGGGGCTGGCGCTTACACTGGACTTTTTCCGGGCCAACTTGAACCAGTATGTTTGAGCGCAGGAAGACCAAACATCCCGCCAGTGTGCAGTCGGCACCCGCGCAAGTGGAGACCGCCACCCCAGGGTTTTTAACCGATCTCCGCGCGGTGCTGATTCCTGAACGGAAATGGCATTATGCGTTTCATGGGGTGGTGATTTTAACCGCGCTGGCGTATTGGATCGGGTCATTCGTGCGCTGGCCCGAGGCATCCTGGGCGGAAATCATCATGTATCGGCATCAGGGTGATAATCAGGTCTGGCCGGTTATTACCGCCCTGAGCCAGCTCAATTTTGGGGATCCCGCTGATGTTGTCAACCATGGGAAAGGGATCGCTGGTACCCAGGTGGTGATCTTGTTGCCGAACGCGCTGGCCTATGCCGTATTTGGAGAGGCCGGCTACATGGTGGCGGACGTGCTGCTATCGCTGGTATATTTTCTTTCCGTGGTGCTGTTGTTGCGCCAGTGTCGCTTTGGCAAATTCAGTAGTTTGTTACTCGGGACGCTCCTGGCCACCGGCGCGCTTCAGGCATTGTGCGGCAAGTTGGGTGGCAGCCTGGCCGAATTGGTAAAACTGTTTAACACCACCGCCATGGAATGGTCCTTTCCCGCGCTGTTGGATCTGCATATTTTTGCCAAACGCATCCCACGCCCCATGGGCACAGAACCATTCGTGGTACTGGCGCTCTACTGGATGGTTCGGCAATGGCACGAGTTGCACCTGCCATCCGTGAAACAGGGGATCGCCGTGGGCGCTTTGCTGGTCTTATTGGTTCAGGGCGACCCGTATTCAGTTTCTGCACTGGGTTTGTTGCTGCTCGGAGTGCTCACTCGCACCATGCTGGCCAACCATGGCCGCGGTCCATGGCGGTTCCTTGGGGGAGCCATGCTCGGGGCATTGCTGTTCGGTTGGTATTTTCTGATGCAACGCTATTTTGAAAGTCCGGACAGCGCGTTGCGCATTGGGATGGCCACCTATTCGCGGTCAAAACTCTGGCTGCTGCCCGGCTATGCGCCCTGGTTGCGTTTAGGGGTTGTATGTCTGCTGGCCAGTTGTGTCATTTGGGCGGCCCGAACGTTGATCCACCGCACCAAGGTGACCGGAGAAGATCGCGATCAGCCTGGCAGTGGAACACCAACCGACCACCGGAAACCTGCGGAAGGGGATGCAGGTTCCACGCCGCTGCCCACAACCATGGAAAACTATCAGGCAGAGCGCGATCTCGCGCTGTTCTGTCTCAGCATGGTCGTTGCAGCGTGGTTGGCGCAGCCCGTCCAATTATTCCTGCTCGGTACCAGCACTCAGATCTACCATTATCTCATTGCCACACTCCCGCTCTTTTATTCGTATGCATTATTGATCCTGGCGGGGCGGCTGGTCACAGTATGCACCCCGCGCGAATTGGCGGGCTGGCTGGATCGGTTTGGCCATGCACCGGGGGGGCCGGGGGCGTGCGTGGTGGGGGCAATGCTGGCGATGACAGTGTTGTTGGGCAGCGAGAGTGCGTTGGCGGCGGTGGGGTTCACCAAACTTTCCCGCCAGGAAACCGTGGTTCCCTGGGCGGATTCAGGAAATCGTTATCGGGAAAATTTCCGGGCGTTGGACCGTGAGTTCAGGGTGAACCCGGAATTGCAGCGAACCCGCTCGTTCGCCACTTTTTGTAATGAGGTGTACTTTCTGCTCACGGCGTTTCATGACAAACGAACCTTCCTGCCCGATAACGCCTATTCCACGTTAAGCGACGCGGAACTGGAACACCGGCTTTGCGAAGTGCTGAAGATATTCAGCTTAAGTCCGGAGTGTTTTGGAGCGTTCATCGAGCAAAATCATGTCATGAACTATTGGCTGGGATGCGCCAAATATTGGTGTACCATGGATTATAAATTTTCCCGGGAAGAAGATTATTCCACCGCCGCACTGGAGGTGGTGAAAAAAATGCCGAGCCAATCCCCGTTTTTACTGGTCATGCCGCGCAGCGAAAACGAGCGATTGGTCAATAAGTACGCTTCGATTTTATATAATGAAACCAAAATTGCCGATTGTCCCGACGTGTTCATTCTGACCATCCAAGAACTAAAGTCAGGGCTGATACCCACCACCAATATGTACCAGCTCGCCTATTCCAATGAAATCTTCCTGGCGTACACCAGAGTGATACACGAGGGAACGTATCGAGCACGCCCACCCAAACCATGAAACCTGAACTCCAGATGCCCGCCAGCCTCACAGTCCGGCCATCCGCCAAAAACCGGGCGTGGGTGGCCGATTTAGCCCGAGTGTTTGTTATGGACGGTGCCACATGCTAAACCGCCCGGAAGAATATCAGAAAATGGCGCGAGTCGAAGGCGACCTATGGTGGTATCGCGCACTCCATCAGCAGGTCGCGGACGCATTGGACGCCTGTCCAAGCCGGTTCGCCACCCGGATTGTGGATGCCGGTTGCGGCACGGGAGGCTTATTATTATTTCTGCAACATCAAGGCTATCGGTACATGCAAGGTTGCGATATTTCTCCCGAGGCCGTTCGGATCTGCCGACAACGAGGATTGCCAGTGGAACAGCGGGATTTGCGCGAACTTGGCCAGTTCTGGCCGGGAACAAAGGCCGAAGCGCTGATCAGCACTGACACATTGTATTTTTTTTCACGCGAGGAACAAATGACGGTGATCCGGCAGCTTCACGAAGCGCTGTCTCCCGGTGGTTTATTGATCATGAACCTGCCCGCCTTGGCGGCATTCCGAGGTGCCCACGACCGGTGCGTGGGTATTCAGCAACGGTTCACCCGGCGAGACGTGATCCGGTTGTTCCCCCCATCCCGCTTTGAACGGGTGCAGGCACGCTTTTGGCCGTGCCTCGTATCGCCTGGGATTTTTATGGCACGCGCTTGGCAGCGGCTTCGGCTTCGTTGCCTGCCGGACCAGGAAGCGCAATCAGACCTGGATTTGCCACCAAGCTGGCTAAACCGTTGGTTGGAACGAGTGACGCGATTGGAGAATGCCTGGTTTCCCTGGAAACCGTTTGGCAGTTCGCTGTTTGTGACGGCACAAAAGCTTTCCAAATGCGTTTCAATAAATCCGACTGTAAAGCCGTCCAACCTGCCATGATGAATGCAGTACAATCTGGCGCGGCGCCGCCGCCGAAAGAGCCCGCGTTATGGATTTACCCGATCAAAAATTTGGGCGTGGCGATAATTTTCTGGCTGTTTGGGTTGTCGGGATACGTGCTGTCGCAAGCCAGTTCGGGAGTGACTCCCATCTGGTCGCCTATGGGCATCGGGGTCGCCATCGTTATCCTTTCCGGATATCGCTTCTGGCCGGGAATTTACGTGGGTGCCTTGATGGCGGATTTGGAAATTTCCCGGAATCCAGCCTTATCCTTCCTGCTCGCCGGAGGCAAGGTGATGGAATGCCTGCTGGCGGCCTGGATGGTGAACCGGTTCGCCAACGGACGGAAATTCTATTTACATCCGTGGGACATCGTGAAATTTGCAGTGCTCGCAGGGATGCTATGCCCTTTGGTGAGTCCGCCGGTCGGCGTGCAATATCCTTCGCTGCAGCACTATATTTTCTGGGCGGGGCGTGCGTATAGTTGGTTGAGTTGTTGGCTGGGTGAGGTGGTCAGCGTGCTGGTATTCACACCGCTCATTGTCATCTGGAGGGACAGCCCGCGCCATGCCTGGCTTCGCCGCCAGAGGCTGGAATACGTATTGCTCCTCAGCCTGCTGATCCTGTTTGGGGAAGTCGTCTTTGGCGATTTCCTGCCCCCCGAGGCGCGGGCCTATTGGATGCCCAATTTTTGCCTGCCGTTTTTACTGTGGGCGGCGTTTCGCTTTGGTCCGCGCGAAACGATCATTACGACCTTTGTCCTGGGGGCACTGGCGTTATGGGGAACGTTTCACGGATACGGCTATTTTGCCAAGGCGCAGCCGGCGGAGTCGCTGCTGGTATTCCAGGTTTTCCTGGCGGTGAACTCGATTCTGGCATTGTTGGTGGCCGCCATTATTGTCCAGCGCAACCAGATTCGCGAGGATCTGCGCCAGGCGCGCGATGAGTTGGAGATCCGGGTGCAGCAACGCACCAATGAATTATCCGAAACCAACCGCCTCTTGGAGAAAGAAATGGTGCGGCGGCAACAGGCGCAAGATGCCCACTCGCAAGCCTTGCGCCGCTTGGTGGAAGTGCAGGAAATCGAGCGCCGCCGGATTTCGCACGAGTTGCACGATCGCATGGGCCAGGAGTTGACCGCCATCAAGCTCTCCCTGAAAATGCTCAATAAGCAGACGGGCATGGCCGAATCGGTACAGGCCGGCTTCCATCGGCTGGACGGGTTGGCGGATAGTCTGATGGTAACCGTGCATCGTTTGGCCTGGGAATTACGTCCCGCCATTCTTGATGATTTCGGCCTGGATGTCGCGTTGCGACGCTATGTAACCGAGTGGGCCGGGCAAAATGGGGTGCAGGGGGATTTCCACAGTGATGGAATGGAATCCGTGCGGCTGCCTGCCAAAGTCGAATCCATGCTGTACCGGATTACCCAGGAGGCCCTCACCAACATCAGCCGCCATGCCCGCGCCAAACGCGTAAGCGTCCTGTTGGAACGCCGGCATAATCAACTTTCCTTGATTGTGGAAGATGATGGCTGTGGCTTTGACGCCGAAACGGTATTGAAAAGCACCGACGTAAATATGAAGTTGGGGCTGATGGGAATGCAGGAGCGGGTCATGTTGGTGGGGGGGACTTTGGAGATTGAGTCCAGTCCAAGCCAGGGCACAACCTTGTTTGTCCGCGTTCCCCTGGACGCCCGGATGGTAGATTAACCCGTCACCATGAAAAAAATTCACGTCATGCTGGCCGACGATCACCGCGTAGTCTGCGAAGGATTACGACTCTTGGTGAACAGTCAATCGGACATGCAGGTCGTCGGTGAAGCACAGAATGGCCGGGAAGCCGTGCAATTGGCCCGCAAACTTCAGCCGGATGTGATCGTGATGGACCTCACCATGCCGGAATTGAACGGCTTGCAGGCCACGCAATTAATCAAGGACGAATTGCCGGGAATTAAAATTGTGGCCCTGACCGTGCATGAGGATGAAACCTATCTGCGCCAACTGTGTCAGGCCAAAGCCAGCGGGTATGTGCTGAAGCGGTCAGCGGGCGATGAATTAGTCCAGGCGATTCGTACCGTCATGGAGGGCGGGCTTTATTTTGACCGCCAACTGGCAGGCAAGGCGTTGTCCAGTCAAGCCGGGGGCGGTTCCACCAATGGCGAGCCGGGCACCGCCGAGCCCAGCGAACGGGAAAAAGAAGTGCTGATCCTCTATGCCTGGGGTTATAGCAATAAGGAAATCGGCGTCCGCCTGGGGCTAAGCGTAAAAACCGTGGAGACTTACCGCGCCCGCATCGGTGAAAAACTCGGACTTCATAGCCGCACCGACATCGTCCGTTTTGCCCTGCGACAAGGATGGTTGAAAGAGAACTGAATGCGCAGGGAACATGCGCGCCAGCGGTTGGCATCAATTCCTACTCGACCAGATGTCTCAGCATCGCGGCGACAGAGCGGTTCAGCGGGTAGTCAGTGCGTCCTTTTCGCGCAACCAAATAGCCAGACTGTTCAAGCTGCTACCCCGTCACCAAACCGGGCTGCGAGATGGCGGGGAGCCTAATCCCCTAATTACGCGGGAGGGCGACTTTGCCGGTGCGAGTGAGGTCCTGGATGCCGAAGGCTTTCATGAGGTCCAGGAATTTGTCCACCTTGACTTCTCCGCCGGTGATTCCGCAGGAATACTGTCGGCCAGCCTTATGCCGGCTTGGCTTTCGCCGCCGCCGCCAAGAGTTCGGCTAAATTGCGCTGATAACGCTGAGTATCGCGATGCGTCTTGCCCAAGACCCGTTCCGCCGTTTCCAAGGCGCGACGGTACAGCGGTTCGGCGGCGACCAAGTCCCCTTTTTCACTCAACAAAATGGCCAGGTTGTCCAGACTCTTAAGCGTGTCGGGGTGCTCCGGCCCCAGCACGCGCTCCATGGTTTCCGCAGCGCGGTGGTACAGCGGTTCGGCGGCAGCCAGGGCGCCTTTCCCCTTTAGCAAATTGGCCAGATTGCTCAGGCTTTTAAGCGTGTCCGGATGCTCCGGTCCCAAAACGCGTTCGCGTGTTTCCAAAGCGCAGCGATACAGCGGTTCGGCGGCGGCCAAGTCCCCTTTGTCACGCAACAAAACAGCCAGGTTGTTCAGACTAGCAAGCGTGTCCGGATGCTCCGACCTCAGCACGCGCTCGCTCGTTTCCAAGGCGCGGCGGTACAGCGGTTCGGCGGCGGCCAGGTCCCCTTTGTCACTCAGCAAAATGGCCAGGTTGTTCAGGCTCGAAAGCGTGTCAGGGTGCTCCGGCCCCAGCACGCGCTCACGCGTTTCCAAGGCGCGGCGGTACAGCGATTCGGCGGCAGCCACGTCTCCTTTGCCACTCAGCAAAATGGCCAGGTTGTTCAGGCTCGAAAGCGTGTCAGGGTGCTCCGGCCCCAGCACGCGCTCCATGGTTTCCAAGGCGCAGCGGTACAGCGGCTCCGCGGCATCATATTGGCCCAGTTGGTGTAATTGCCGCGCCCGGCGGCCCAGCACATACGCGTCAGCTTTGGAGAGAGCGCGGTTTTCTCCCAAAGCTTCGGAACTCGCTTTGGCCTCGGCCATGCGTGCGTTGACCTGATCCAGCAAATCAGACGCTTCACGAATCAAACCGGCATCCAACAGCGAGTCAATGGCCGGTGCGGCCAGTTGCTCCCGGGCAGTCCATGGGTTTTCCCCGGCCTTTAGGGCGTTGGCAAAGCGTTGCATGAGGTCAGCCGAGCGGCGGCGGGCATCGGCCACCGGCACGGTGGGTTTGAACTCCGCCACGGACGGTTTCTCAGACGGCGGGGCGACCAGCGTCTCCAACAACTGCAGCCGCACCATGAACCAGGAGTTCAAATCGGGCACCGCCCGGAGAAAGACATCCGTGAACCAGGGGGACATCCACCAGATTTGCCGCAGGCCGGGCCGGGCCAGGTTCTCGCGGTTGAAATTAAAGGCGTAGAGGGCCTTGGCAAGTTCGAGTTCATCCTGCGGCAGGGCATTGCCAAGATTGGCAATGGAGACGACGCCATCCGGCAGGGCTTCCAACCGTTCCACCAGGAGCCGCACCAAGGCGGTGGGAGAGAGCCCCATTGGCAGTTCGATTTCGGTGAACGGCGTCTGGTCCTCCGCCAGCGCCAGGCGCAAAGATTGCAGCAGGGCTTTGCGCGCCGCCTCGGTGGTGTATTCCAGCCGGGCAAATCCTTTGGGCGCGTGCCGGCACCAAAGCCGCAGGCGGGCTTGAATCTCCGCCACGCTGCCAACGGCGCTGGAGTTAGGTGGTTCCACCGGGAACAATGCTTTCGCCTTGGGCAGGCTTGAGTTTCTCTTGTGAAATCAGAATGTCCACCACCAAGGGATGCACCCCGAACCAAGTATCGCCATTGACAAATTCCTGAACCGCGCGGGAACGCAATAGAGAATTGAGGGTCGGGTCAAAAATCTTGGCGGTCGGCTTGCCTGCGTAAATATCCAGCAAACGAGCGGCCTTTTTTTCGTAGGTGATCGGTTCACTGCGGGGCTTGCCTTCCTCGGTTTGGCGATCATAGAGGTCTTCGCCCAGAAGGCGCAGATAATCGTTGCGCAAATCCTTGATGACCGATGTAACGAAGGATGCCGCCAGTTGCTTCGCACCACCCACTAAGGCCAGGTCGCACGCAAGATTGATCATGGAGAACAAATTGCGCAGATTACCACCGGAAGCAACAATGAGCCGTTCGAGTTGATCGGGAGCAAAAAGCGCGAGGTCCATGCGGGCCGCAACCACCTTTGTCAAAACCTCCCGCCCCTTGGGGTGTCGGTCGTGCTTTTGATCAAAGATCATGGTGTCGGGAATGCAGACAACCAACTCGCGTTGGACTGGAAGCAGGTTGGCCCGTTGGGAGTAGCCCAGCGCAATGGGAATGGTAAAGATGAAGTGGGTTTCGAGTCGTTTGAAAAAGTTGGCGTAGGTGACCAGCAACTGTTCGGTGCGCGCGGCAATGAAATCCTTTTCAAACCCATCCCCCACAAAAAGCCATTCCCTACGCGCGGCATCACGCAGTGATTGATTGCATTCCTGGATGAGCCGATTGGCGATGTCCACCAACGTATCCAACCGGTTTAGCCGATATTCAATGCGCTCTTTCTCCCGCACATTGCCAAACCGAATCTCGCCTTTGAGTTTTGCGAACAAACCCAGCGCTTTGCCCCACCACAGAGCCCCTTGAGTATCCATCCCGGCACCAGCAGCCACTTCCGTCGCGTTGGTTTGCTTGATGGTGGTTTCTTCTTTCGAAAACCAATCCCAGATTTCCTTAAGTCGTTCCTCTGATGGCCGTTGCCCGGCACCGCCCTTTTCGATGGGTTTGGCCGTATGTTCCACAATCTCCATCATCATGAGCAGCAACACGTCGAAGGGCTGGAAACTCAATGGATCCAGGCATTTATCAGCACTGAATCGGATAACGCGATATTGTTCTTCGGCGAGATGTTCAAGCCGCGTCAATTCGGTGGATTTGCCGACCCCGACATGCCCCATTACCAGAGCCTTGAAAAAATTGGCGTGATAGGAACGCTCCAGTCCGCGTGCCAGCAAAGCGATTTTATCCATGCCGCGCAACTCATTGAGTTCTTTGCAATAAAACGCTTTATATTCCCTCGGGTCTTCCAAAGGTGTCGGCGTTAAGTTTTTAAAAACATCTTCCAGTTTTGTCGCGGTCGTAAACATAATCACTGATACCGCATTGCCTTTGTTTGTTTACCAACACGGCACATGAGCCAAGCTATATTCCAATCACCGCAAAGGCAATGGCAAAAAAGGCTTCAAAACTTCGGCCCGTCATCAACCAAACAGCGGCCGGGCGGGCCAGCTAACCCATTAATGCCGCGGGAGGGCGACTTTGCCGGTGCGGGTGAGGTCCTGGATGCCGAAGGCTTTCATGAGGTCCAGAAATTTGTCCACCTTGACTTCTCCGCCGGTGATTTCGATGGTGAGGCTCTGGGGCTCGACGTTGACGATCTTGGCGCGGAAGATGTCGGTGATCTGCATCACCTCGGAGCGGGTCTCGGAGTTCACACCCACTTTGACGAGGACCAGTTCGCGATCCACGTATTCGCCCTCGCGGTAGTCGGTGACCTTGATGACGTTGACGAGCTTATCCAATTGCTTGGTGATTTGCTCCATGGTGGCGTCGTCGCCCCGGGTGACGATGGTCATCCGGGAGACCTTGGGGTCGGAGGTGGGCGCCACGTTCAGCGTGTCAATGTTGTAACCGCGCCCGCTAAAGAGGCCGGCCACGCGGGTGAGCACGCCGAATTTGTTTTCCATGAGCACTGAGATCGTATGTCGCATAACGTGCAGTAGGTTACCAGCGATCCGGAGGCGGGGCAATTATGATTTTCACAGCGACGCGAGAATTTTGGGGACATCCACATGCTCGGCGATCAGGTCGCGGATGGCGCAAATTTTCTCGGTGTCGTCCGGGCGGGTCTTGACGGTGAGGTCATGCACGCGGGAGGTCACTTCGTAGCTGTCGCCCCGGGCGAGCAGCACCGGGAACGGCAGTTTGGCAATGAGGCCCATCAGGTACGGGCCGGGCCGTTCATTGCCGGTGAGGATCAGCCCCGCCAACCCGGCGATGCCACCCGTGCCAATGGCGGCGGCGGTGGAGAGCAGGATGTCCTCGCGGTCGCCCGGAACGATGGCCAGGACGCCCGGCTGAAAGCAGGGCAACGCCTGGTGGACGCTCATGGCGCCAATGACAATATCCGTCACCAGATTATTCATCTGCGGGCTTTGGTTCAAGGACTCCGCGTGAAGTTCCTCCTGAAGGGAACCCAAAGAGGGCCGCGTCAGGATGGGCAGGTATGGCAGCACTCCCAGCAGGTTCAGCCCTTTGCGCTTGAGCCCGCGCCGGGTGAACTCGGTGATGTAACCGAGCTTTTCCGGTAACACTTTATTGATGATCACGCCGATGATTTCGACGCCTTCCTTCTCGAACAGCGCCTGGTTGAGGGTGACTTCGTCAATCGGTTTGCCGATGCCGCCGCGCGCGACAATGATGACCTTGGCCCCGAGCGCCTTGGCCACCTGCGCGTTGGAGAGATCAAACACCGCCCCCACGCCCGCATGACCCGAGCCTTCGCACAGCACGAAATCGCGCTCCCACGCCACGCGATCAAAGGCGCGCTGGATTTTACCGGTCAACTCGCCGCTGTTCTCCGCCTCGAGGTAACGGCGCGTGAATTCCGGCTCCACCGCAATGGGCGACATATCCACCAAGGGGCAATTGAGCTTATAGACGCTGTCCATCAGGACGGTATCTTCATCAATCTTATGCTCAGCGATCTCGACGAAACGCTGGCCGACGGGCTTGATGTAGCCCACGCGGGGATAATGCTTTTTCAGCGCGGCCAGCAACCCCAGGGAGACGGTCGTTTTGCCGTCGTTCTGCCGCGTGGCGGCAATGAACACCCGAGGCGTGGAAAGATTCTTCAGCCCGGATTTACTGTTATGATTTCCGTTCTTGTCAGTCATGTAAAATAATGGTTGTCAGCCTGGGTTTATGGCCGCCGGGTTCCCACCACTTATGCACCAAGCCAACCCGGTACGGCTTGGGATACAGCGTTCAAACGCAACCGCCAACCGCGGGCTTATTCCCCCGGAAGTGTATCCTCCGCTTCCGGATACAGTTTTCTGAACTCGATGGCTTCCACCCCGACAATCGCCGCCACACCAAGAATATCGTGCGCATTGGAACCGCGCGAAACATCCGCTGCCGGACGCCCCAGTCCCATCAGGATTTGCCCATACGCATTGGCACGCGCCACATGCTGCACGAATTTATAGGCGATGTTCCCCGAATTCAAGTCGGGGAAAACCAACACATTGGCTCGGCCAGCCACGCGGCTTTCCGGCAGTTTGCGCATGGCGATCTCAGGCACCAACGCGGCGTCCAACTGCAATTCACCATCGAAATCCGCCTCCAAACCTTTCGCCTTGGCCTTTTGCTCAGCCAGCGCGGTAGCGGCCTGCACTCTGCCAATCGAGGGATGGGAGGCGCTGCCTTTGGTGGAAAAGGATAGAAAGGCCACGCGGGGCCGGGTGCCCAACAGCTTCTGGGCCAGTTGCGCCGTGGTCACGGCAATATCCGAGAGTTGATCCACATCCGGCTCGGGGATGACACCGCAATCCGCCATGAACATCACGCCCTGATCGCCAAACCGGGTATCCTCGACCTCCATGACCATGCAACTGGAGGCGGTGGTGGTGTTGGGCGCCACCTTGATAATCTGAAACAGGGGCCGGAGCACGCTGCCGGAAATCTCATTGGTGCCCGACACCAAGCCATCGGCCTGATGCATCGCCACCATCATCGCGCCGAAATAATTCGGCTTCATCATGGCCTCGCGGGCCTCGTGCAGCTTGATGCCTTTGGAGCGGCGCAACATCTCAAACCGTTGCGCGAAACCGGGCAGTTCCTCGCTCTCCTCGGGGTTAATGATGCGAATACCGTCCAATTTGACGTTCAACCGCTCCGCCGCCTCTTTGATGCGCGTGCGTTCGCCCAACAGAATGGGGGCGCCCAATCGCAAGGAATGGAATTGCCTGGCCGCTTGCAACACCCGCGGTTCCGTCCCTTCCGGGAAGACAATCCGCTTGGGGTGCCGCTGCAGCTTCTCGATCATGCTCCCAATGAATCTCATAACGTCGTAAGTATGCGGTCCCCCACGGGAAACTGCAAGCCAAGGTTATAATAAAACGGGAGGCAGGCTAAAACCAGAACAAGCGTAGTGCATCCCAAAATTTTGCAGAAATGAAGCGCCAGAACATGGGAAACCATCAGTTGGATAAGCTGAACTGCACCACGTCTCAGAGAGTTCCCCCGCGTTATCTCCAGCGCAGCTAGCGTGGCGGCTGGACAACTGCTTCTTCGGACAGTGGCAAAAACACCCGGAAAACACTTCCCTGGCCCAGTTTGCTCTCAACCGTAATCGCCCCGTTATGGGCCCGCACAATCCCCAGCACCACCGCCAACCCCATCCCCCGGCCAGCAAATTTGCTGGAGAAAAACGGGTCGAAAAGCTTTTCGATATCTTGATCCGCAATTCCGCAACCCGCGTCCGCCACTTCCAAGCAGGCATAAGTCGTGAATTGCGGCTGCCAGTCTATGGGGAAACAGCCAGCGGCCGGAATATCCGCTGCGGAAACCGTCTTGACGGTCAGACAAATTACTCCTCGGGCGTCACCCATGGCTTCCCACGCATTAACGACCAGGTTGGTCAGCACCTGCTGCATCTGGTTGGCATTGGCCTGGATGGCAGGACCGGGCAAGGCCAAAACGGCCTGCAAAATCATGCCTTGCGGCAGGCTGAACCGCAACACCGGCAAATGCCGCTGACAAACCTCGGAAAAATCCAGCCGCGTCCGATTGACCGGTGTCAACCCAAGGTAGGTTACCATCTCACGGCTCACTTCCGCCGCTTTCCGGGCAGACTGCATGGCTTCGTTCAAATTATCGTAGAATTCCGAGTCACGAGGCAGCTCGCTCATGGTCATCTCCAGGTATCCCATCACCGCATGGAGTTGGTTGTTGAAATGGTGGGCAATGGCCCCAGCCATGCGACCCAAGCTTTCAGACTTCTGAAACTGACGGTTTTGGATTTCCAGTTTTTCCTTCTCCGCATCAGCCTGCTTGCGCTCAGTGATATCTTGAATCGTGCCGTGCATTTTCAGGGGACGCCCCTGAGCATCGAATTCCAGTCTGCCCAATCCATGCACCCAGCGTTCGGCCTGATCATTGTGCCGGATGATACGGTATTCCTTGTTAAAAGGCCGCACCCGGCCAAGCACTTCATTCTTAAAGTGATCTAACATCATGGAACGATCCTCAGAATGAATCAGTGCTGTCCAGCCAGCCACCGAGCGGTCGTATGCCTTATCTATCCCAAACAACTTGTCCAGCACCTCCGAACTTTTCCACAAGCCAGTGGCGACATTTAAAACGTAACTGCCCAGACCCGCGATGACCTGCGATTCTCTGAGTAAGTTTTCGCTCTCGCGCAGCGCTTCCTCGCTCGCCAACCGTTCCAGTTCGCCAGCGGCGCGCACAGCCACCATTTTCAGCATGGCTTCGGCCAGCGAGCGGTTCGCCAACGGCTTTCGTCCAATGACCGCAATCAAACCGATCGGTTGACCGGTATGGCCCCAGAGGGTCACGCCGACATAGCTCTCCGCGTGCAAATCCCACAGGACCTGATCGCGCGGAAAGAATTGGCACACGCTGGCCGGGAAACAACAGACCTCCTTGCCCACCACATCGCCGCAAGGAGTATCTTTCAAGGCATAGGTCACATTGTCCTCGAAATGGCCATCGTGCCAGAGCGCCACCGTCCGGGCATTCAATCCATCCCCCTCCAAATGGTCAATGCAAACGAAGTCCATGCCTAGGCTCTTGGCCAGATAACGGGCCAACGCGTTGAAGAACGGTTCCTCGGTGGTCCCTCGACTGGTTTGAGCCAAAAAGGTTTGAACTTCTCCAATCCCTTTGTGCTCAGTGATGTCCACGATCATCACCTGGTTACACGGCTGCCCGTTGAAAATCGTGCGAGTCATGGAAAGCAGGGCATCATAGGGGGAGCCATCCTTGCGTTTGAACTGCGCCGGATAATTCTTGAACACACCCTGCTTATGGAAACGTCCTAATATCTCCTCGCGCTGCTTGGGATCGTGATAAAGCGCGGCGAGGTTGCCAATCCGCCGAAGGTCTTCACGGCTGTAACCGCCGGGTTCCAACAGCGCGGCGTTCCAAACCAACAGATTGCCTGCCGCATCCACAATGCCGATACCGATCGGCGCGTTCTCAAAGAGAGCGCGGAATTGCTCCTCGCTTTTTTGCAGCACCGATTCCACCTGCGTTTGCAGGCTGGCATTCTCGCCGGTTTCGGTGGCACTAACCATGGGTTGTACTATGCACGCCATACTGATAATGCGTCAAGGCACGAGTGAAAATATGGTGGTCTTTTTGAAACAGCAACGTTATAGTGATGTTGTGCAATGGACTGGAACATGGACGCGAAGGTGGATGGCCATCGGATGGCTGTCAGTGGGTTTAGTCGCTTTCGGGGCGGAATCCCAGGAAGAACGCTATAATACGATCTCCCAGCGTAACGCGTTTGGGTTAAAACCGCCACCGGAGCCGCCGCCGCCCCCACCACCACCGGCCCCCACCACCACCGTCAAGTTGACCGGCATCATCAAACTCAATAATAACCGGCGGGCCGTGCTGCTGATTCAGGAGCAGGGTAAACAGCCAGAATCCAAAGTGCTTACGGAACAGCAAACTTCCGGCCCGGTTGAGGTACTGGCCATTGACCCGGATGAAGGTACCGTTAAAATCAAAAACGGCGACCAAGAGGTAACCCTGAACATGGTCAAGGATGGCGTGAAGACACCCCCTGCCCCGCCCCAACCGACAACCCAACCCCAGCCTGCGCCCGGTATTCCAATCCCCGGGCAAATCGTGCCACCCGCCGCACCGCCTGGACAGCCCGCCAACCCCGGTGCGGCGCCCGTCCCAGGAGCGGTCAATCCCGAGAATCCAAACGGGACCGCGCCGCCGATGAATTTCCAACGCCCCATGCGCACTCCGTCCAGTTTTCGCCCCTACATGATGATGTCCACCAATCCATCGGCACCCCAAGTAGTCGAGCCACCACGATGAATTGGGCCGCATGACTTTCTCATGGTAAGTTTTCATGGACTGCATTAAAGTCACCGCCACATGGTAACGTTAAAGGATATTGCGGAAAAAGCGGACGTCTCCATCATGACGGTATCCAAAGTCTTGCATGATGCTCCTGACATTTCCACCGAAACCAAAGCGCGCGTAAGCGCCCTGGCACAGCAAATGGGATATGTTCCCAACACGATGGCCCGCAGCCTGCGAAGCCGAACCACGAAACTGTTTGGACTCGCCATTCCAACGATTACCCATCCAGGTTTTATTCGGTTGGTGTTGGCGCTCGAAGAAAAGGCGTTTGATGCCGGATATGACCTATTGATCACTCACACTCTGGGGTTGCCGGAACGGGAAGAGGCGGTTATCCGCCGCTTGCTGGCCCGCCGAGTGGACGGCATCTTCATTGCGCCGGTGTACCGTTTCGGCAACAGCGCCCCGGCATACCGCGAAATCCAGACGCGGCAAGTCCCGACAGTTATCTTGGGGCATCGTGCGCCGTTCTGCAGTCAGTTTTGCGGCGTGGAGACCGATGAACTGACCGCCAGCATCAAGCTAACCCAGCACCTGATCGGCTTGGGGCATCGGCGCATCGCGTTCTTTGCCGGCCCCTCCCTCTCGCCTATCGCCCAAGAACGCATGGAAGGGTACCGGCACGCCTTGCGTGATGCGGGCTTGGAGCTGGATGACCGCCTGATATTTGAAGCGGGCATGACCATTGAAGAAGGTGAAAAAACCGCTGCCGCGATGTTACAAGAATCCACCCAGGCCACCGCGGTGCTGGCCGTGAACGACTTGGTGGCCATTGGCGCCATAAATGCCTTTACGAAAGCCGGCCGCCACGTTCCAAATGATTTGAGCGTGGCTGGCTTTGGCAACTTTATGGTCGGAGAATACTTCAAAGTGCCGCTCACCACCACCAGCCAGCCCAAATACCGATTAGGCACCGCAGCCTTTGAAGCGATGCTCAATCTCCTGGCTGGCCAGGTGCCGGGATCCAAACGCCTACCCTCGGAACCGCTCGTCCGGCAAAGTGTGGCCGCGCCACCGCTTTAAGCTTCCAACGCCTTGAGCGCATTTAGCGCCTGGGCTTGTTTACCCAGCCACTCTTCAAGACGCCGACGGTGCTCCTCCAAAACGGCAGACGGCACCTTCGACGTGAAGCTCGGGTTGTTGAGTTTTTGTCGAACTTTCTCAATCTCGAGGTTGATCTTTTCCAATTCCTTATTGAGACGGGCCTTTTGAGCGTCCACATCAATCAGGCCTTCCAGCGGCAGGAAAAGCTCTCCCAACGGTGAACGGGCGGATGGCGTGCCCTTCTTTGCCTGATAATTTGCGTCGAGTTCCAGCGTCTCAGCCGCCAACAGGATTTTCAGCACTTCGACTTCATAATCGCCAAGCGTTGCCACCGGTTTGAAAATGAAACGCACTTTCTTTCCGGATTGGATACCAGCTTCCCGGCGCAAGTTGCGCCCCAACCGCACCAGTTCATACTTTTGCTCATTAAATTCGGCAATCTCAGGCAGCAGACCATAGTGCGAGTTGAAGTCCTCATCCAATGGCTTGGGCCAGTTGGCATACATGATGGTCTGCCCACCCTGCCCCGCCGGCAACTCTTGATTGAAGCCCATTCCCTGCCAGAGTTCCTCCGTAATGAAAGGCAAAAACGGATGGAACAACCGCATGGTATTTGAGAGAACAAAGTCAATCACCGCCAGCGTGTTGGCCTTGCTTCCCGCGTCCTGACCTTGCAGGACGGCCTTGGTGCTTTCAATGTACCAATCGCAATATTCGTTCCAGAAGAAACGATACAACACTTGGGCAGCTTCATTGAACTTGTAGTCTTCCAGCGCGGTGGTGACTTCACGGATGGCGAGATCCAGCCGCCCCAGAACCCAGCGATCATCGGTGGTAAGTTTAGCCGGATTGATTTCACCTTCGGTCTCCCCGCCCTGCATCTGGCGGAACCGACAGGCATTCCACAGCTTATTGCAGAAATTACGGCCCAGCTCGACGGCCTGCTCATCAAACAACAGGTCCTGGCCCTGCGGCGCGGAACGCATGATGCCGAACCGCAATGCGTCCGCGCCAAATTTGGCAATCAGGTCCAGCGGGTCCGGTGAATTACCCAGGCTTTTGGACATCTTACGTCCGAGTTTATCGCGAATAATGCCGGTAAAATAAACATTCTTGAAGGGCATCTCGCCCATATACTCGTAACCCGCCATGATCATGCGCGCGACCCAGAAGAAAATAATGTCCGGCCCGGTGACCAAGTCGGTGGTGGGATAAAACTTTTTGACCGTCGCGGTGGAGTCCGGCCAGCCCATGGTGGCGAATGGCCAAAGCCAGGAACTGAACCATGTGTCGAGCACATCGGAATCTTGCGTCCAGTTATCAGCATCCGGTGGCGGCGTCACATCACAATGCACCGCTCCAGTCTGCTTGTGATACCAAACCGGGATGCGATGCCCCCACCACAACTGGCGACTGATGCACCAATCCTGCAGTTTACCCATCCAATGGTCATAGACTTTGGCCCACCGATCCGGATAAAATTTCATGGCTCCCGTGGCAACCACTCCACGGGAATTTTCCTGGCTCGGATATTTGAGAAACCACTGCTCGCTAAGATACGGTTCAATCGGCACGTGGCTGCGTTCACTATAACCCACGTTATGCACGTAATCTTCAATCTTGAAGAGCAACTTCTGCGTTTCGAGTTCTTCCACCACGGCCTTGCGCGCCTCCATGCGATCCAAGCCGGCAAAATCCTCACCCGCCTCCGAAGTCATATTTCCATCCGGGCCAATGACAACGGTAAATGGCAAATTGTGACGCAAAGCCATCTGGTAGTCAGCCAGATCGTGCGCGGGTGTCACCTTCACACAGCCAGTCCCGAATTTCGGATCCACCAGTTCATCGGCGATGATGGGTATGGGCCTGTTTTGCAGCGGCAACAGCACTTTGCGCCCGATGATGCTCTTATAACGCTCGTCTGTGGGATTCACCGCGACCGCCTCATCGCCGAGCATCGTCTCCGGACGGGTCGTGGCAACGACTAGGAATTCATCCGCTTTGGGGTTGCCTTGCTCATCCAGCATCGGATATTTCAAATGCCACAAATGCCCGCGCTCCTCAATCATGTTCACCTCTTCGTCAGACAAGGCCGTGCGCGCCGCCGGGTCCCAGTTCACCATGCGTTTGCCGCGATAAATCAGCCCCTTTTTGTAGAGATCCACAAACACGCGCTGCACACACTTTGAATATTCCGGATCCATCGTGAATCGCTCACGCGTCCAATCACAGGACGCCCCCAGCTTCTTGAGCTGCTGAATGATGATCCCCCCATGCTTGTCTTTCCATTCCCAGACCTTCTCCAGAAATTTATCGCGCCCCAGATCGTCACGATGCCTGATGACATTCTGTTTGCGTAGTGTTTTTTCAACAACCGTCTGGGTGGCAATCCCGGCGTGATCCGTGCCCGGCAGCCAAAGTACTTCCTTCCCATCCATGCGCGCCTTGCGCGCCAGGATGTCCTGAATGGTGTTATTAAGCACATGGCCCAACGTCAGCACCCCGGTGACATTCGGGGGTGGGATAACAATGGAGTAGGCTGGTTTGCTGGAGTGTTCGTCCGCCACAAAACATCGGTTTTGCGTCCAAAATTGATACCATTTGTCTTCCACCGACTGTGGCTCGTATGCCTTTGAGATTTCACGCATAAAATGTTCTTGTTATGAATAACCAAATGATTCCGTCAACCCACCACGTTTTCTCCGAAAACGGCTAAGTAATGATTTCAAACTCACCAAATTGCCGAAAATGCTCATCGAAGGTAGCCGCCTTGCGTAGCCCAAGCCGGCGCATTACCACGAAAGAAATAGCGTCACAAAGCGAATAGCATTTGTCTTTGTGCAACCGCAACACGCGAATGGCCTCCGTCTCATCGGCATGGCTCACTGGTTCCCATTGCAGCACCGGATTGTTTTGCGCGTCGTCCAGCACCTGGTTCCGGATCAGTTCCGAACGGGAGAAATACGCGTGCGTTTCCGCCAGAATCAGGCTGGTGAAAACGAGCCCGTGGCGGTTGGCCAGCAATTGCCTGGCCAGACCACGCGCCCGACTGTGCCAGGGTTCGCGGCGATCTCGCAAGGCAATCCAGAAGGAAGCGTCAAGCAGTACACGCTGATTCATATTTTTCCCCGGGCGATGCGTTCGTTGCCGCAACCACTGTCTTGTTTGGTAAAATAGTCATCTGGAAGGGGCGGTGCCTCTGTCCATGCCTTCCCTTGCTTGACCCATTTCTTAGGGCTCCCATAAACATAATGGTCATGGTTAATAACCCCGTCCTCTGGTCCGGTGAATTCAGGGTCAGCAGGCGCATCCAGCAATGGATTATTTTCCCAAGCTTCGTTTGGCGGCGCCATTTTTTCTTCAATAAACGTGCGAATAACCGACGCCATGGAAACGCTGCGCCGCGACGCTTCCACTTGCAAAAACTCATGTTCGCCACGGCTCAGATATATCTGCGTGCGCACCATGGCTTCCGCAGCCCCGACCGCATCCATCACGGGCATCATTTGCTCTCTCATCTCCAAGGGCTCGCTGGATGACAGTGGCAAGTTGTATCGTATTTTTTTAGTTTTCACACACCCAATATACATCATGCTGTATGTGTGTCAAATTATTTTTTCATAAGCGCATATTCCATGCTGTCCACCAGCGCTTTCAGGGAAGCCGTGATGATGTTTTCGCTGACACCCACCGTGCCCCATTCCCGGTGTCCGTCACTGGACGTGATCAACACCCGGGTTTTCGCCGCCGTCCCAGTGCCGCTATCAATGATGCGTACTTTGTAATCAATCAGTTTGATGTTTTTCAGTTGCGGAAAGAACTCCGCGAGTGCATTTCGGAGCGCGCCGTCCAAGGCATTTACCGGACCATCGCCTTCAGCGACGGTATGGGAGGTTTTATCCCCCACGCGTGCTTTGACGGTGGCCTCGCACACCGAGTGGCCATTATTGCCCCGAATTGATACATGATATCCCTCCACCTTGAAGGGATAGTCCTGATGTTTGAGATGCTTGCGAATCAGCAAGGCCAGGGACGCCTCAGCCGCCTCGAATTCATACCCCTGGCTCTCCAGTTCTTTGATCTGGACCAGCACGGCTTTCAATTCGGGAGTATCCTGAGAAATATTGAATCCCAACTCGCGCGCTTTCCAAAAGATGTTCGAGCGCCCGGACATATCGCTGACTAACACCTTGCGCGCGTTACCCACGGTCTCCGGGTTAATATGTTCGTAGCTCTGCGCCACGCGTTCCACCGCATGAACATGCATCCCGCCTTTATGCGCAAAGGCAGTTGCTCCCACCCATGGTTGGCGCGTATCCGGCCTGAGGTTGGCAATCTCATCCACAAACTGTGACAGTTCCTTGAGCTTGGGCATGGACTTTGCCGGCACATTGCTCAAGCCAAGTTTAAAATGCAGTGAAGGAATGACGCTGATCAAGTTGCAGTTTCCCGTGCGTTCACCGTAGCCATTGATCGTCCCCTGCACTTGGGTGGCGCCAGCCTCGACTGCCGCAATGGCATTCGCGACGCCAAAACCGCAATCGTTGTGGGTATGAATGCCCACGTTGGTATTTAATTTGCCTTTGGCCACGGAGGTGATACGCGCAATCTCCCTCGGCAAGCAGCCGCCATTGGTGTCGCAAAGCACGATGCAATCGGCCCCAGCTTTTTCCGCCGCCTGCCAGGTTGCCAAGGCATACTCAGGCTCATTCTTAAAGCCGTCAAACGAGTGCTCCGCGTCGTAAAATACGATTTTCCCGTGATCTTTGAAGAACCGGACGCTATCCGCGATCATGGCGATGTTTTCATCCGGCGTCACCCGCAGCACTTCGGTCACATGCAACAACCAGGTTTTGCCCACCAAGGTGATCACCGGGGTTCCAGCCTCAAGCATCTGGAGCATCAGTTCATCGTGTTCCACCGGAATACCCTTGCGCCGCGTCATGCTAAAAGCCGCGATCTTTGCGTTTTTGTAACGACGCCGCTTGGCCTGTTTAAAGAACTCCATGTCCTTGGGATTACTGCCCGGCCAGCCGCCTTCAATATAATGCACCCCAAAAGCGTCCAAACGCTCGGCAATGCGCAACTTGTCCATGGCCGAGAAATTGATGCCTTCACCCTGGCTGCCATCGCGCAGGGTGGTATCGTAGATTTCGACTTTGGGTCTCACGGTTTTCATAGTTTCACCCGCCTCGGCGGGAAGAACACTTTTACTCCATCCGCTCAAACGATGCAAACTCCAAAAACAAATCAGTCAATTCGACGAAGCCTAAAAACCAACGTCAGATCGGTTGCCAAACTGCGTTTAACCGGTTTTGAAAACAAGGAACGTGCTCAGGCAGAATCGCAAGGGAAGGTCGGCCACGGGAACTTCGCTGCCGCTCCTTAAGCCTGCGCGAATAACGTTGTCCTTGCCGGGTGGACTCTTCGACGGCGTGCCTCATAAACCGCAGAGATACCAGGAAACTGTCACTAACGTAATGCGCTACACCGGTAGTCGAACGCCGGTCAGCGTGCCGATGGGAGGTCTTCCTGCCATTCGCGGATGCGGGCGCAGGCGGCTTGGAAATAATCGCTAAAGGGGTCCAGCCAGATAATCCGGCGGTCGCGCTTGAACCAGGTGAGTTGGTCTTTGGCGAATTGGCGGATGGCGATGCCGAGTTGCAGCCGCAGGTCGTCGAGGCTGGCCAGTTCGCCGCAGAGGTACCGTGTGACATAGCGGTACTCCAGGCCGAGTTTTTCGAGCCGGAGGTCGGATACGCCCCGGGCGCGGAGGCCGGCGACTTCCTCAATCATGCCGTTGGCCAGGCGCTCGCGCAGGCGGTGTTCGATTCTTTGTTCGAGGATTTCCCGCGGCCAGGTCAAGCCCAACTGGAGGCAGTTGTAGCGCGGGGAGTGTTTGCGGGCGGCAGAGTGGGCGTGGCCGGCGGCGGCGATTTCAAGCGCGCGGATGAGCCGGCGCGGGTTGTTTGGGTCGGTCTGGCGGGCAGCCTCCGGGTCGGCTTTTTGCAGCCGTTCGACCAATTGCGCGGGTGAAAGGGTTTCCAGCTCGGCGCGCAGCAGGTCGTTCGGCGGCACATCCACCAATTCATACCCCTCCACGATCGCGTTGATGTACAGGCCGGTGCCGCCCACCAGGAAGGGCAGTTTTCCGGCGGCCGCCAGCGAGTCAATGGAGCGGTACGCGGCCTGTTGGTATTGCGCCAGGGAGTAGTACTCGGCCACGTCTGCGACATCAATAAGGTGATGTTTAACCTTGCCCGCTTGGGCGGGCGTGATCTTGCCGCTGCCCAGGTCCAGACCGCGATAGACTTGGCGGGAGTCGGCGGAGACGACTTCGCTGCCGAAGTGGGCGGCCAAGCGAATGCCGAGTTCGCTCTTGCCGGAGGCATTGGTTCCGAGGATGACGACAAGCTTTTGCATGGTTAAAGGAAGCGCTGAAGGGCATTGCCGCGCAACGAAGCGGGCAGCGTCAGCGTGGGGCCGACTTCAAAGGTGGCCAGGCACACCTGGGCCTGCGCGGGATCATTCAAGCAGATGGCTCCGTGGCGAATGCTTAATGGGATTTCACGGGCGCGCGGAAGCGAAACATCGGGCGGGACGTCCAGTGAACTCGCCGACGGGACGTCGGTGCCACGCGCGGAACTGGAAACCGATTCAGCCCCGGGTTCGGCTTCGATGCGCAGCGGGAGGCGCGTGGTTAGGAACCGGGCGTAGGCGGAAAAATCGGCGCAACCCTCGGCGCGCGCCTGGGCGTGGTTGACGAGGCGGAACAGCCCGCAGGTTCCAGGACTGGCATGGCGCATCAGCTCGACGGTCAGGCGGCCCATGGTGTAGCGAGGGTTAATTTCGACCACGGGCTTCAGCCGGCAGTCACCCTGAGGCGTGCGATACACGAACGCGTCGAGGCTGATCGGGCCGACAAAGCCGACGCGTTGCAGTTCCTCGGCGAGCAACGAGAAGATTTCGCTGTAAAGCCGGTGGAGGTGCGTGGAAATGTCCGGGCGTGAGGAAAATAAACCCGCCACGGCTGCGGGCAGGCTTCGGGTGTAATCGTCCGCCGCCCAGTTGGCCAGGAATTGCCCCTTGCGATCATTGACCAGGCCGGTGTAGCCGCAGAGGTCGAGGCCGCGCGGCCCCATTTCCAACTGGATGGAAAAATCCAACACGCGCTCCAACCACGGTTCAACCACCAATAACTGGCCGTGGCTCAAAGTATGGATCAGCCACTGGCGCTGGGCTGGCAACAGCTCGGGTTCCCAGAGCCGGATGGCATTGTGGCCCGCCAAACCGTAGGCGGTTTTGACGACCACCCGATGGTGGCCGCGACCGCGAATGGCGGCAATGGCCGCAAGCGCGTCTGTCAGGGTGTCCACCGGGGTGCCGACTTCCTGCTCGGAACAAAGCCAGGCAGCGTCCCCTGTGCCACCGTGCGCCAGGACTTGCCGCAGGAAGCCAGCGCTCCAAGCCTTGGAATAGAGCCGGGCGATGCCATCGTTGAAATATCGGTCGGCGCTGCGCGGTCCCTCGGCCACCTGGGCAAAGAGCGGGGCGAGCAGTTTGAGGCTATCGGGGCCCCAAGCCCAAGGGCGCAAACCGCCCAGCTTCCGCTGCGCGAGCTGGTGGGCCAGATCGAGCCGCCCTTCGCGAAACTCGACGAACTCCGGCGGCGGAAATCCGGCTTGCTGGAGGCTTTCGAGAAAGTCCACCGACGGTCGTTTCGCCAACAGCACGACGTCATCCGGGCGGCAGAGGAATTGCGGCAGGTTGGCCAAGTCCCCGGCCAGCATCGCCTGGTGCTTTACCGGGGTAAAGGCCGTGCCTTGGGCAAGGTACCCCTCGGCAAAAGGATTGAAGACAAAGACACCAGTATCCCGAGGCACGAGCGATGGGGAACCCGGGCGCTCGTCAGCGAGGAGTGGCGGCGCTAGGAGATGCCTGTCACCACTCGCATACAGGTTAATTGGAGCGGGTGCCGGCACGGATTTTTTCCAGCAATTCCTTCAACTCACCGGCCTTGGCCGGTTCCTTGGCCAGCAGGTCGTGCGCCTCGGAAATGTCTTCCGATAGGTGAATCAGCACGGGCGGTGCCTTGCCGCCTTTGCCCTTGGCTTTGGGCATGGGGGCGGGCTCTTTGCCGACGCCCGGGATTTCCCGAGTATCCGCCGCCCGCAGCGGTTGGGCAATTTCCAGATATTTCCAATCCCCAGCCAGGATGGCAAACGGTCCCGTAGTTCCGCCATTGTGGGCGACGAAGTGAGGTCGTACCGGCCGGTCGGTCTTTTCCCCCAGCAACGCTGGCAACACGTTGAAGCTGTCACGGCATTGTCCGGCGGGAATGTTCACGCCAGTGATCGCCGCGAAAGTGGCCGCCATATCCAAGTGGGCGATAAGCGCGTCGCAGGCGCTGGCGGGTTTGATTTTGCCGGGCCAGCGGGCGATGAATGGCACCCGGTGCCCGCCTTCCCAGATGGAGCCTTTATAGCCGCGCAGTGGTTGGTTGGGGTGATAGTTAAAGCTGCCGACATCCTCGTAGCCGTCGTCCATGACGCCGCCGTTATCGCTGGTGAAAATGACCAGGGTGTTCTCGGATAATTTCAGCCGGTCCAGGGTGTCCAGCACCCGTTGGACGATGGCGTCCAGTTCCTGGATGGCATCGCCGCGCGTGCCGGATGGGCTGACGCCCTTGAACCGCAGGTGGGGAACGCGTGGCACGTGAATATTATGGGTGGCCAGGTAGAGGAAAAACGGTCCTTGTGAGTTATTTTCAATAAAGCTGATCGCCTTTTGGGTATAGGTATCGGCCATGTCTTCATCCTTCCAGCGTGCCGCCTTGCCACCGGTCATCCAGCCAATGCGTCCCACGCCGTTAATGATGGTCATGTCGTGGCCATGGGTGTGCTTGAGTTTAAGCAATTCCGGGTTTTCCTTGCCGGTGGGGTCATTACCCACTTTTTGTTTGTAACTGATCGTGATGGGGTCGTTGGGGTCCAGACCCACGACGCGATGATTTTCGATATAGACGCATGGCACGCGGTCGCCGGTGGCGGGCATGAAGAACGCATAGTCGAACCCGATTTCCAGCGGACCGGGCAGGATGTCTTTATTCCAGTCCGGCCCGCCCTCGGGTCCGAGACCGAGATGCCACTTGCCCACCACCCCGGTGCGGTATCCCGCCTGTTTGAGGATGGACGGCACCGTGGCGGTCCCCACCGGGATGGAGAGCGGAGCATCCCCAGGCGCGATGCTGGAACCCGGTTTCTGCCGCCACGAATACGTGCCGGTCAGAAAGGCGCGGCGCGTGGGCGTACAGGTGGAAGCGGGCGCGTGAGCGTTGGAGAATTTGACGCCCTGGCTGGCGAGTTTATCAATGGCCGGGGTTTTTGCGTGTTGCGCGCCGCAGCAGGAAATATCCGCGTAGCCAATGTCATCCGCGAGAATGAATACGATGTTGGGTTGGGCGGCTGAAGCCGAAGGGATCAGCCCGATAGCCAAGCCGACGGCGGCACCCAGCGGGACAATAAGTTTCAGGCAATCGTTCATACCGGAACACTAATAGGTTGGAGCCTGGTCATCAAGGACAAACCCTTGCGGTATTTGACACCTGATTCACTTAAGGGTGACTCGTTCCTCACGACCTTGGGTTGGAGGACCTAATCCCGATCCGCCTACGTCCGTCCAGTGATTCCGTTGGCTGCACTTACTCATCTTCTCTGAAAATTCGCGCATAATCCCCAAACTCCGTGCCCCGTAAATCCGCCTGGATCATTTCCATGGCAATGTCGAAGTCCACAACAAGGCAACAGACTTCCATCGTGCCGCTGCCAATACTTCCACCGTCGCAGTGGCCAAGGCCAGTCCAGCCCAGAGTTTCGTCCATGCGCTCTTGAAGACGGTGACGCTTGTCCAGATCAGTCGTGGTTCCCATGCCCTGCACGGCATACTCAATCATTAAGACATGATGCTGCTCAATAGAGACTTCCTGATATCCTTCGGCTTTCTTCTTTTCTATCTGTGACTGCACATCCTTTTCAACAGATCGAAAAAAGAAGTTCTTCAGCACCTTGTTTTGCCCACGCTCCCCAAGCTTACCCCAATGAACCGTGTGGACGCCGTCATCATCCCACGTCTCCCAGTAATGGATGCCCTCTTCGGATTTACGATAGAGCTTGGTCATTCTGATTTGAATTCGGACTTCGGTTTTACTCCACCTTCCTCACCACCAGATCATCATACCGTATCGGGGTGGTGGAAAATGGGCTACCCCAGATGGCGGGACGGCCGGCGGCGGGCGGTTCTTTGTCGGTGAAGCTCAGCGGCCAGCCTTTCGGTTCCTCCGCGCCCTGTTTCCAGGCCTTGCCTTCCACCGTAACACTGCCATCGGCACCCTTGCGGCTTTGCAGCTTGAAGCAGGTCCAATTGCCGCTTTCCCAGGCAAAGGCGATGAAGGCCACGGGCACGTCGCCCTTGAACAGTTCCAGCCGCCCTTTGGCCGGGGCGACCTGGAGCCGGTAGCCGCCCACGCCGTTCAAGCCCACGCCGAAGGTGGGGAACCGGCGCTTGGTGTTCGTGCCGTAGATGCGGGCCGCGACGGACAGGTTGGCGACTTCCGACGGACCGAACAGCGCGCCAAAGGTATCCAGCGGCGCCTCGGCCAGTTCGAGGAACTGGTCGGCGCCCTCGGCTTTGACGGCAAAACTGCCCTCAATGACCATGAGGTCATCGGGAACTTTGCCCACGCCGGCCTTCTGAAAATCATTTTCATAAACCGGCTGGTCGGCGGCAACGGCAGCGATGGCGAACCAGCATAAACTGAGCATGAGGAAACCGTTCCAGGCAGACCGGGACACGCGCGTGATCTCCAATCGTAGGAGCCGACGTAAGGAGGCTGTGACCATCTCCAGAAAAATATGGAGCCTCCTTGCGTCGGCGGCTCCAGAGTTCATGGGAAGAAACGTGGGTGCTTTCATAAATTTTGGGGATGGATTATTCGTTGCGCAGGGCGTTCAGCAGGTTTCCGCGCAGAGAGAGAGTGGCGGATAGCCACGTCCAGACCAGGCCGCTCAAGGCGATGCCGGCCAGGGTGGGAAGCAGCGTGGCGTATGGCAGTTGGGAATCCGTCGCCAGCAGCGCAGGGAGCACGGCGATGGCCGCCGCCAATACGCCCACGCCCAGGCCGGCAGCCAACAGCGGCAGATGCTCCAGCAAAACCAGGCGCAGGATTTTTTTGCGGGTGAAGCCCACGGCCAGCAGCAGCGCCAGTTCGTTACGCCGCTCCAGCACGTTGCGCAAGACCACCACGCCCAACCCGGCGCTGCCCAGCAAAAGCCCCAAACCGCCCAGCAACTGGAACGTGCCCAGGTACGTGTTTTGCACGGCATTGAACTGCGCCAGCCGCTTGGGGGGGGGCACCCATTCCGCGCCCACATCCTGGAAGGCCCGCGATAGGAGCGCGGCGACGGAAGCCCCCTGCTCCGGCGGCGCGTCCACTAGCAACAGGCGATATCCGGCTTCGCTCGGGAACAGGCGTAAAAACTCCGCCTCCTCGATCAGGAGATTGCCTTGCAGAATGGAGGCTGCCACGCCAGCGACCAGGCGCAGTTTGACCGGCTTCCCGCGCTCATCCTGAATTTCCAGGGTGTCGCCGATTTTTTTGCCCAACGCATATTGGATCGAAGTCGCGTCGCCAATCGCCGGGATTTCATCCGGCGCAAGGGCCACGGTCTGGTTGGTATAAAAGGCGCGCCGCAGCGATTCCCAGCCGGCCTTGGGAACCATGGTCCCGGCGAACGAAAACGCCCGGCGCTGGGCGAGCAGCGCGGAATTGACGCCCAGAATGCGCGGCCGCTGCGCGCGGTTCAGGTTCAGGCAACTGGCTTCATCGCCATCCCGCACCCGGAACGGCACAAAGGCGACGCGCTGCAGGTCGCTTTCCGGCAGATTATAAAACTCCCGGCCTTCGCGCGTATTCAGATCTTTCAAAATGGGCAGCGAACTTTCGCCCAGCAGGGCAAAGCCGCCCGTGCCGGAGTCGCGCCGGGTGGCGTCGCGGGTGGCATCCAGCCGGAATGCGCCAATCGCCGCCACCAGAAAACTGCCGCAGGCCAGCAGGCTGATGACCGCCAGACTGCGCCCGTGCCGCCGGGTTACGCCGCTCAATCCCAGACTGACCAGCGAGAACCGTGCGCCAGCGGATGGAACGTCATCCGTGGCCTGCTCGCGGCCCGCCATGAGCCGGGAGATCCCCGCCAGCCCGGAGATCAACAGCAGGCTGCCAGCGCCAAAGAACAGACCGGGGTTCAGGTTGCGCGCGGCCAGGCTGTATCCCACCATGGCCAGGGCGCCAAGAAACGACAGGCCGGCAATCCAGCCATCCCGCTTCCGGGCGCGGGCCATCGGCGCGGGCAACGCTCCCGCCAACAACTCACGGGCGGGCTGCCGCTTGAGTTTGCGCAGCACCAGCCAGATGGAGAAGGTCGCCATGCCCGTGCTGGCCAGCAGCCCGATGAGCAGCGTGGCCGGTTTCGCATGGTACTGCAATGACGCGGCGCTGATCGCCGCGCTCCAGATCGTCGTCAGCCCGTGCAGCATGAGTTTGGCGTACGCAATGCCAGCCAGACTTCCCACCGCACTCCCGATGAAGGACAGCATCAGCCCTTCCAGCAAAAACAGGCGCACCACCGTCTTGGGTTTAAAGCCCAAGGCCAACAGCGTGCCCGCCTCGGCGGCCCGCTGCTCGATGGAAAAGCGGAACAGCAGGGCAACCAGGATCAGCGCGGCGGTGATCAGGAAGAAGCTGAACCCGATGAACAGCCCGGCAAAATCCTGCGAGTTCTGCGCCGCGTTCAGGGCCTGCTCCCGCACCGGTTCAAAGCGCAGCCCGAGGGATTCGGGCCTCAGTTGTTTCAATATACGGCCTTCCAGCTCGGTGGTATAATTTTTGGCAGACTTGCCGGCGGGGATCGGGAAACGAATCGCCGTGGTGGTGCCATAGCGGTTGGCCCACATACGCTGACCGGCCGCCAGGGTGACAAATGCCTTGGGCGTGCCGCGCCAGTTTTTCCAGTAGAGATCGTCCTCGGGACGGATTTTATGCACCAGGGTGAATCCCGCATCCCAATCATGCGCGCTCTCGGCCTTGGCGATGCCGGGAAACTCCGGCATCAGCGAGCGGTCGGCGAAGGGCAGTTGCATGGGAACCACGGCTTTGACGCGGAACTGGTTGGTGACCTCGATCAGCCGCGACCCGCTATCCGCCAGAAAGTAACTGAGGGCGATGGTCGCGCCGGATTGCACGCCTAGATCCCCGGCCAGCCAAGTGTTGATCAGGATTTCATCATCGCGCAGCATCGGGTCCAGCGCCAGCGCCGAGACCATGGAGTACGGCGTGGATTTCTCCCCCGCCTGGATCAGGTTGACCAGGTAGGTCAGCACCGGTTGCGCGTCGGGAGTGGTGGCCAGCGCGGCTTGCGCCAGTGGTGCATCCAGGAAAATGCGGGAGGAAATCAGCTCCACCGAATTTTGATTGGGCACCGGGCGCAATTCGGCCTCCGCATCGGCCAGCCCCCAATGTACGGCCAAGGCGCCGTTCAGGATTGGGGCGGCGCTGGTCAGTGTCCCGGGGGGCTTTTCCCTGGCGCCAACCAGCATGAGGTTGGCACGATTGGTCATCTGCGTTAGCGTTTGCAATTGGGCTAGATTTACAAACGCATTCGCCGGCGGGATTTGATTGGCGCGCAGGCTGAACCGTCCAAACTCCTCATCCCGCACAATTCGAATGACCTTGGCCCGCAGCGCCACTTCGGCGTCGCCCTTCGTGGCAAGCGTGGCTTCCCGTGAGAGGTGGGATGGCTTCTTCACCCGCACGACCACGGTTTTCCCCGGCGACTTGACCTGGAGTTGATCCGCCAGCGTCTGGCTCAACACGATGGAATCCGCCGGGATACCCGTGACGCCAGGTGTTTGCAGTGCGAGCTTCCAGAAGGCCGGATCCACCCCCAGCACCTGCACGTGGTTGGCCCGCACCGGACCATCGGGCGTGCTGGCGGTACCGGGGAGTTGGAGCACCGCAGCGGTGTCCATGAATAAGTCGGTCTTCAGGGCGCGATCCAATCCCTCACGGAAAAACCGATCGCCACTTTGCAGCGCGAACTCCACGCGCCCCAGCCGCAGCAATCCCATCCGGACCAGACTTTCCCGCACCGAGTCCCCGACGATCAACGCGCCAGTCAGCGCGGCAGCGGCGACGATTGATCCCAGCACCACCCCCAGATGGGAGCGCGCGTGATAGACCAAACTGCGCCAGATGAGGAGCCAATGCGTCATGGCCGGTTCACTGTAACTTGCCGTCCTTCAATTCCAACACCCGGCCCATCATGCGGGCAAGGGCCGGGGCATGCGTGACCATGATCAGCGTCACGCCATCCTCCCGATTCAGGTCCGCCAACAGTTTGACCAGTGACGTGGCATTGGCCCGGTCCAGTGCGCCGGTCGGTTCATCGGCCAGGATCAGCCCCGGCTGATTGATCAAAGCCCGGGCGACCGCCACCCGCTGGCGTTCGCCGCCGGAAAGTTGGCCGGGCCGGTGCTGCAGCCGTTCGGATAAGCCCACCCGCTGCAATATTTTCTCCGCCCGCGACTGGATTGTCTTGGCATCCGGCTTCACCCGCAGCGCCAGCGTAGGCACCAGGACATTCTCCCAGACACTGCAATGCGGCAGCAGATGATGTGATTGAAAAATGAAACCGATCTTTTCGCTGCGGAGCGCCGCCAGGTCCAGGTCGTTCAACGCCGCCAGGTTTTGCCCGGCCAGCCAGACTTCACCGGCATCCGGGCGATCCAGCGTGCCCATCAGGTTCAACAGCGTGCTTTTACCGGACCCGGACGGGCCGATGATCGCCAGCGATTCCCCCTGGCGCACCTCCAGATCAACGCCGTTCAGCACCGGCAGCACCGGCGCGCCCTCCGCCACCGCGAACTGTTTCTTGACCCCGGCCAATTTCAGCATGGATGCGGGTGCAGGCATAGGCTATTTCGCCTTCACAATGGCCACCGGTTCGGCGGTCAGGAACTCATCAATGTCATTGGCGGCACGCGTGCCTTCCGCTACCGCCTGCACCACCGTGGTGCCGCCGTTGACCACATCGCCGGCGGCAAAGACGCCCGACCGTGAGGTTTCCAGCCGGTCGGCTTTAGTCCAGATCAACCCCTGATCCGTAAAGCGAATGCCCGGCAAAGCCTCCCGCACTCCCTCGCCCAGCCTTTGGCCGAAGGCCTCGATGATTAAATCTGCCGGCAGCACGTGTTCCGATCCAGGAATGGGTTCCGGACTGCGGCGTCCTTTCGCATCCACGACGCCCAATTTGGTGCGGATCACTTTGATGCCGGTAAGACGGCCTTCCGCGTTGAGCAGGTACTCAACCGGTGCCGTCAAGGTCACCATGTGTACGCCGGCGTTGATGGCCTCGTCGCGTTCATTGGGCCAGGCAGGCATTTCGGCAAAGGAGCGCCGATAAATCATAGAGACATCCTCCGCGCCGGCTTTGCGGGCGGAAACGGCGGCGTCAATCGCGGTATTGCCGCCGCCCAATACGAGGATGGTACCCGTGACCTTGCCGCCGCGCTTGATGCGCGCCAGAAATTCCATCGCGCCTTCCACTCCCAAGCGAGGACGTTGCCCGCGAATGCCAGTGGCGGAAGCGCTCAAACCCGTGGCCAACAACACGGCGTCAAAACCCTCGGCCTGAAGTTGGTCCAGGGTGTGCCCGGCATGCAGGTTGATTTGACACACCTGGATCAGGCCGTCATACGAAGACAACACATCGTGAACCTCCCGTTGCAAAATGCTTTCCGGCAGCCGTTCTTTCGGGATCACGCTATCCACCGCGCCACCTTTGGAAGACGCTTTCTCAAAGATCGTCACGGCATGACCATAGGAGGCCAGGCGCGCTGCCGCTGCCACACCGGCGGGCCCGGCGCCAATGATTGCTACCCGCTTGCCGCTGGGCTTGGCCGTCGTATGCCGTTCAGCAACCCAGCCTTCTTCAACCGCTTTGCGGCCCACCCAGCGTTGCAGGTGCCGGATCGGCACCGTGTGCGAGTAATGCTCGTTGATGCACCGGCCTTCGCATAACGCCTCGGAGGGGCACACGTAGCCGCACACCGCCGCCAACACATTGGCTTCGCGCAAGGTCTCATACGCCTCGCGGAACCGTTTCTGGGTGATTTCAAGAATGAACTTGGGAATATTAACCCGCGCCGGGCAGCCGCCCATGCAGGATGGATCGTTGCATTGGCGGCAGGTGCTGGCCATCTGGAGGATGGTGTCCATGGCCTCCGCCCGCCCGGTTTTATAAATCGGTTCATAGATGGCGGCATCACGCGGCACGCACCCGGTGCGGCCACCGTCACGCATGATTTGGGTGCAGGCGGAACAGGCCACGCAGACCTTTTCCGGATCCATTTGCCCTTTCTCCATCAGGTCGGCGGCAAAATCCGGGTACGCAAACGACATGCGGCCCAGACCGACGAGCGACACATGGCCCTTGTTGACATTGGCCGCCCCAAGGTGGGGAAAGAATTGACGCAGCCAGGAATAGCCGCCGCCGATGACCGCCATCTCCGGATGCGCCTGCTGCAGCTCCTTCACGATGTTCATGAATCGGTTCACGCCGCGCAGCGGGGATTCCGGCGGCATGGGTGCCCCCAGGATGGGCAGGTCAAAGGGCCGGTTCACGTAGGGATTGAAATACGGATTCCCGATCGTGATGTTGATCAGCGGCGCGCCTTGCTCCTTGAAGAAGCCCACCAGCTCTTTGGCTTCCGTCAGGTCGGCCTTCGTGGCGTCCTTGCGGTCCATACCGAAACCATACGGGTAGGCCATGCTGTCGTGCGCGTTCATGCGTGTGGACACCAGCAGACCGGGCACCGCCGCCTTCACCTTCTTCACCACGTTGCGCAGGAAGCGGCTGCGGTTCGCGAAATCTTCGCCGCCGTACTTGCTGTTTTCCCGGGTATAGGAGGCCAGCAGTTCGGAAATCAAATACCGATGGCACGCCTTGATGTCCACGCCGTCAAAGCCCGCCTGCTTGGCCAGCTTTGCGGCGGACACATAGACGTCCTCCAGGCGCTCCAGTTCATCATCCGTGATCAGCGGATAATCCGGTGGCAACTGATGCGTCGCGTCCAAGTATTTGCTGTGGTGCGCAATGATGGGCGCGGGGGCGCGGCCCGGCTTGGAATAGCGGCCCGAGTGCGTCAATTGCAGCAGCAGCAGGGGACGATGCGCGGGGCCGAAGCGTTCGCGCGCGGATTTGTGGCACAAATCCACCATCCTCGCAAAGGCATCCACGGTGCCCGCGTGCAACCAGATTTGGCGGGGATTCGCGCGGCATTCTTGCACAATGGCGGTGGCCTCCACCCAGAGCAGACCCGCACCGCCGGAGGCGAAACGGTGATAACGGCGAATCGTCAATTCATCCGGCGAACCATCCGCATTGCCGTCGCAACCTTCCATGGGCAACACCACGAACCGGTTGGGAAGCTTGAATCCGCCGATGGTCACTGGCTTAAGCAGCGGAGTCAGGTCTTCGGAAAATTCCAAATCCAGCTTCAACTCGGCTACTCGCTGCCGGATTTCATCCAGCGTGTGATAATGAAAAGTTTCTTGTTCGCTCATAAAATATTTCCACTAATTCAACATTGGCATTCGCTCGTCTTTTGCGCTATTCAGCGCACTCGTGCCGGTCATTTTTCGGAACGCGCTTGTCCGCAGACGTTATCGGCTTGGAGTGGAGCTGACAAGCTGAATTCCAGAGTGGAAGATACAAAAATGTCAGAACAGGACTCAAATCAGGCTGGCGCTCCGGAAGACCGGATCAATCAATATATCGCGCACAAGGCGCATTCAAGTTCTGACGCCGCGAACCAAAGGCCTGAACATTCGCTACTTGAACCCGAGTTCTCTGTTCTGACGCTCCTAAAATAACACAAATGTTACGAGCGGAAAGAGAAAGTTGTTCGCGAGTTATTCACCGGGAAAACTGAATCGCAACATGTTTATACACAGATACATGTGATTTGTTAATATCAGCCATAAGGTAGTTATTTGTCAATAATTGTCACCAGATCGTGCAATTCACGGTCGGGATTTGCATCCCCAGCCAAAGATGTCCACCAAAGAAAAAAGGCTTTATTTTAACACAGTAATCTGTTTTCATCGCCGATAGCAAGATGAGCACAAGCATCAAAGTTGTTGTGTATGTGGTATTGATCGCCTGCGCTGTGTTTTTTGGGCTAAGCTTTCGGTACGCCTATCAAATCCACGCGCAGGGGGGTGCGCCTGCTTTAACTGAGCAGGCGCCCATGGGGACTTACCTGGCTTCCGCCCTTGGGTGTTTGATCGCACTCGGTTTGATGGTCGCCAAGGATGTTGCAAACTTCTTTGGAGAACGCGCTGTGGATTTTGTCTTTGCGGATGAGGGTGATGGCATTCGTAATCCAGAATATGAAGAGGCGGAGGAAGTATGGAAGTCGGGTGAACATCTGGAAGCCATCCGCATGTTGCGCGACTATTACAAAAAAAATCCACGCGAAGTGCATGTGCTGTTACGCATCGCAGAAATCTACGAGAACAACCTGGCCAATCCGCTGGCCGCCGTCCTTGAATACGAAGAAGTCCTCAAACTCAAATTACCGCCTGAACGTTGGGGTTGGTCTGCGATTCATTTGTGCAATCTTTATAACAAGCTGAACCAAGCGGAAAAGGCCAACACCCTCCTATACCGTATAGCCGAGGACTATGGCCAGACGGCGGCGGCCAAGAAAGCGCGTGAACGCTTGGGAATTGCCGAGCCCACTCCGGCACCGGTAGTTCCGGTTGAGGAGGCGGCTCCGGCTCCGGTGGAAGCTTCCGAACCCGTCAACAAACTCCCGCCCGGTTTCTCCCCCAAGAAAAGGTAGGGAGTCCTTACTGGCTTTGGAGCCGGTAATAGATTTTCCCGACGGTTGCTGGTGGGGATAAAACTTGCCAGCCGTTGGTCACAGAAACCGAATTGGTGGCGGGGTTCCAAAAAATGGGCGGCATCAGATTGGTGGCATACCACGGGGTGAGACCCGCCGCCCAAATTGGCCAGCGCAATTGCAGCGTATTTCGGCTGCCTGCCATTTGCAGGCGCGGCGTGGTATTCGTGGGCTGCGCGGTCAGGCGGAGATCAAACCAGATATCAGAACTATTGCCTGCATTTTGATGAATTTCCACCGCAAATAGATTAGTACCTTCGTTGAGCAACGTCGCGTCCAAGTTGGTGCCATACCAGTTGGTTTCATTGGCGCCGCTGACTGCGCTGGAAGCCAGGGTTAAATACGATACCTGTCCGGTCGGCATGTTGCTGCGGAAAACCTCAACCGCATTCAAGTACACCACTGCGCCATCATCGCGTTGAATGCTGAGGGTGGCGTTCGACCAGGCCGGCACATTGGTCACCACAAAAGCGCGCCGGTAATACGTGGTAATATATTTATTATTACTGTCAGGTCCCCATGTGTTGGTGGTGCGCGGATAAAGTCCGTTGGCATCACCATATCCCAGTGGTGCCGGACCGCTTGGCCAGGTCTGATCATTAAAATCCGGGCGCTGCCAGTTGGTGCCGAGATTCTGTCCTTGGTCGTGATATTTCCAATCGGAACCGTTGGTCACCACCGAGAGCACCGGCCAGTTTACCAACAGTAAAACCGGCGGGGTTTGCGCGCTTAGCCCCAACGTGTTCACGGCGCGGGCGAATACGACGTGGTATCCGCTGGGGATGTTTGTCCAGGCAAAGTTATATGGGGAATTCACCAGTTCGCCGAGCTTTTGATTGTCGCCATAGAATTCAACGCGCGCCAAGGTGTTATTGGGGGCGGAAGCGTCGGCCATCAGGGTAACGGGCGAAGTAACTGTGGCCCCATTGGTGGGAGACAGCAGCGAGACGGTTGGCGGTTCATTGCTGCCACCGCTGATCAAGGTGAGTTCCACATCGTTGCCGTCACCGCCAGCGTAGTTGATGCTCCAAGACATGCCGTTGGTGGTGATGGTGGCCATTTGTGGCAAGCCTTTGAACGTGCCACTGACTGGCGTCGAACTGCCATTCTTGATCAGTGTGAGCTTGATTCCATCAGGCAGGCTGACACCCATGACCAATTGCAATGATCCGGATAGCGTTACGGTGCCATTGTTGCCAGTGGTAATCAGTTGATCGTATTGGCTGCCGGCAGTCGCGCCATTAATGTGAGCGCTGAACGTCGCCGGTGCAGCGATGGTTAATGGACCGTCAATTGTGCCACTACCACTTAACACTCCGCCTGTGACCGACAAACTGCTGGCCAGGCTGCCGGCGAGCATCAGAGTGCCAGCATTCACCACGGTGCCGCCAGAAAAGCCATTGACGCCAGCCAGCGTCAAGGTGCCGCTGCTGGTTTTTACAAGGGCGTTGCTGCCGCCATTAATTTCGCCGACGTTTTGGAGCGTACCGGATTGGAAGTTAAGGACATTGATATTTGTGGTTGAGCCAAGGTTATGCCCAAACAGGTCCAGCGTGCCGCCATTCAGAGTGACGGTGGAGGTGTTGGTACCACCGCCGTCGAGAATATCTGTCTGGCAGTTGAAAACACCACCAGTGATGATCAGGTTGCCGCTGGCGGTACTGCCGCCAGACTGGGAAGCCAGCGTGAAACTGCCGCCGGAACACACGGTGAAAATACCGCCGCCGACACTCAGCGTAGCCGAAGCTGGCCCCGTGTTGCCAACGCTTTTAGCCGCCATATTGATGTTGGTGACGGTAAAAGTGCCATTATCGAAGTACAGATTCCCCGTGTCCCCTCCGGAGCCATTCCCATTATCAATCCCCATACACAAGGTTCCGGCGGTAACCGTAGCCGGATGGCCGCGCAGATCAAGGGTGCTGACGGGAGCCCCCGCCGTCCCGGTGCCATTCTTATAACCGATCCATATATTGGCGGCCGCCCCGGTGCGTCCGGAGATGGTCACGGTGCCGGGACTACCGGAGGTTTGCGACGCAAATTTAAGCGTGCCGCTCGCCTTGGACAGACCGATGTTAAGCGTGTCCACCGTTAGAAGGTTGGCCCCGGCACCCAGGATCAGGTTGCCCGAGCCAGGGTTGGAACCAGTGGAGTTGCCGACCTGCATGGTGGTGGCGTTAATGAGGTTATTGGTGTCCGAGAGCCACAAGGTGCCGGAAGTGGTCTGGCCATAGGCGATGCGTAATTCATTAATTGGGGTACTGCTGTTGCCGAGCGTCACACTGCCCAACTTGGTGAGGTCGAGCGAGGCACTGTTGGCGTAGTTCTGGCTGGCTTGGCCAAGACCGACCAGCACGTTCGCGGCAGGGTTGGTAACGATGAACGCACCCGCGCCGAATATCCTTAAATTACTGTAACTGTTAGTGCCGCTGTCAATTGCAACGGTGACACCGCCGTTGATGATCAGTTTTTGGTTGCCCCCCAAGGTGATGAGATTGGTGCCCGTGCTGTTGGTGCTGGTGATCGTGAGACTGCTGAAACTCTGGCTGGCGGCACTCAGGTCGAGTTTGCCCGCGTTGCCACCATTGCCCAGCGTAAGTCCGCTGGCTGCGGGTAAGAGGTCATTCGCCGCCAGTTGAAGCGTACCGAGATTCACGAACGTGTTGCCGCTGAAAATGGCGGGTGCCCCAAGCGTCAGGGTGGCGGCACCCAGTTTGATGAGGTCGGTGTCGGAGACGAGCGGCGTGTTGAGCGTGGCGTTGCCGTGGGCAGTGAGGTTCATGCTGCCGACAAAGTGATTCAAGGTGCCGCCCGACAAAGTGTAAGTTCCATTGGTGAAGAAAAGGTGGCCGACATTTTGGGTGTTGCTCACGTTTACGGTGTAGGTGCCGCCGGAACCAAGGAAGTACGCGTCATTCCCGTCAACCGGCCATGGGAGCAGCGGATTGGAACCAGTGTTGGTGGCAGACCACATTGCATCCGTCTGACTCCAGTTACCGCTGGCAGACTGCAAGCCGGCGTTCGTGGTGGCATCCCAATACCAGGTGGTCGTGGTCGGCGCTTGGATGTTAACGTTGAAGGCGATGGTGGTCGTTGCGCCATTCGTGTCCAGCGCCGTCAACTCGATACCCGCAATGCCGGCCCGGCCCGGATTGGGTGTAATGGTCACCGTGCGATTGGAACCTGCCCCGCCGAAAACGATACCGGAATCCGCGATGACCATGGTATTTTGCGAATGGGCAATGAGCACCAAGTTGGAAGCCGAGAGGTTGGTCCCGCCGACCGTGAATGCAATCGGACCGACAGCGAGGTTGGGCGTGGTGTTTTGATCCGCAATCGCCGAAATGACCGGTGGACTGTACCCACCACCCGCAATGCGGTTGGTCGTGCCATCCATCAGCAACTCAACCAACCTGATGCCCCGCGCGGGATTAGGGTCTGCCGAGACCAATAACTTGCGGCCATCGGATAATTCGAGGCGGGAGGAAGTCGCCCCCAGCGCAACCACGTTGGTGACGGAATTCGTCGCACCGGTGGCCAGCGGCATGAGCAACGTGAGGAAATGATTTGTGCCGGTGGCGGTGAGCGTATGGGTGATGGTGGTGGCAGGCAAATGCTCGGGTTGGCTGCCGATGAGCGTCCAGCCAAGCAGCAGGTTATACGTGGTGTTGGAGCGGCCCACCACTGCGGCCACAGTGAGATTGGACAGCAAACAAGGAACGACTGCAAGGTTGGGTACGCCGCTATCGGTGGTGGTTACGGCTTTGGTGTTCGCCGTGGTCACGGTGTTGGTCGGCAGGAGGTGCCAGCGCGCCTCGTAAGTGTGGCTGGCGGTGTTGGTCGGTGCCAAGGTGTCCGCCACCAAGTAAATGTCTGGTTTGACGAATAGCACCCGGCGCGTGTGTGAGGCGGGCCGATAGGTATAGTTGCTGTAACCGAGATTGTAAATGCCGGCAGCGAAGTCATGATTTAAGTCCGTTTCCCATCGCGAGTTGACCGGCGTCTGGGAAACGTAATCCGGATTGCTATACGACACCGAACCATTGCCCCCCGCCTGATCCCGGCCATCCACGACCACGGTGTTATGCGAATAAGAAGAAACGCCGTAACTGCGCCAGATGCTGGTTTCGTAATTCCCGCCGCCCGAATCAAAGAGAATCTTGCGACCGAAGGCCCAGAGCACCACATTAAGTTTGTCTTGGTGCTGATGCGCCGCACCCATCGGACCGTTGTCCAGGCAGAGATAGTTATCCGTCCGGTTCCACCCGGACCGCATCACATTATAACCAGCCCAGGGATAATTATAAGAGACAAAGGCTGGCGAAGTGCCGGACGCGCCATCGCTGGCGACCCACAGGAAGTCCATGCGGTTTGTGAAGAGCGAATAGGCGGTAGTGATCGGGCCTTTGGCATCGGGGGCGCTGATCGAGTCGTTGAACGCCGGCAGCATACGGTCGGGAGCCATCAAGCGCAGGTAATGGTTGTAACCATTCTCGAGATTGACGAGATAGTTGGTGGGTAATTCCGGGACCAGATTTTCCAGCGCTGCAACGTTATAGATAGTGAGAATGTTACCCAACGCCACGCCATGATAGCCCGGGGACATTTCCTTTTGCACCCCGTCCGGATAAAACTGGTTCGTCTCTTCGACATACAGCTTCTGTCCGGCAAACACCCGCCAACTCGTGGCATCCTTCACCTCGGGAAACAGCGCGCCCACGGTGTAGAGGCCGGACATCTCCATGGTCAGCCAGTTTCCCGAGGTGCAAAAGTTTGAGAGGTAGCGGGAGTGCTCAATGCACGACTTAAGATAGTCGCACACGTCCTGATCCGTGAACGAAGGCGCGAGGAGAAACCGGTGGTAGGTGTTCGGCCAACTACCGCCCATGCGAATGCCGGACTCGATGGTGCGCCAGCAGGAACCGGCACCGTTTTTCTGGCTGGTGGGCACCGGACAGTTGGTCAGCCAATTCCGGAGTTGGGCCACCCAGAACATGGTGTATACGTCATTGCCCGTTTTCCACCAGGTGTCGCCGAGATTAGGCCAGAACCCCATGCGGTTCATCTGCCATTGCCACTCGTTGTTGGTGGCGTAACCAAAACTGGGATTCGTGGTGACGTTGAAAGACCAGTTGATGAAGGCGTTGGAAAAGGTGTAGCCGATGCCAATGCTGTTTACGTAACCGTTGGTGGTCTGGTCCGCAGCGGCCTGGTTGCAATTGATGGTGTTCGTGACCGCGTGCGGGTCAAAGTACCAATTAACGTTCGTCCGGGCGCGCAAATACGCGGCCAGGTTGGTCTTGGCCGCCACATAATTGGTTTGCGCCACATTGGTCCGCACGAGATCCAACCCCGGGTAGTTGAGGTTGATGGCGGCAAATAGATTGGAATCGGAGAGGGTTGGCCCGGCGTGTGCCACAATACACACTCCCAACGCCACCATGGCGCCGAGACAAAACCTGATTATCCGCAATTGTGTGTGATAACGCAAACGCACGCGACTTACGTCAAGATACCTCATTCCGCTCCTGAGTCACGCCTGAATTCAATCTGATAACATGCCATCCGGAGCTCGCCCCAGCCCTTGAAATAACGCGCGCTGGCGTCCAGGATTCCAAGTGTGTTTACGGCCCAGCGGTAGGGGCGGTTAACTTGCGGAGATTCCCCCCTTTAAAATTGCGTAGCTTTTCGCTTGCCAGTAATCGCTTTGCCCGCATAATAGCGCCGTTGGTTTTATAGCGGCAAGCAAGTTGCTGGCGGCGGGCGTGTGCCGGGTAATGTGTTGCTAAAAGTCGTTCGTATTGGATGGGGTCGTAGCTCAGTTGGTAGAGCGTCTCGTTCGCAATGAGAAGGTCGCAGGTTCGATTCCTGTCGGCTCCACCATCCTCCGCCAGTGAATCTCGTTGGACCACCTATATTGCGCACGGATTGTGTCGCGACATAACGGCACGGGGTTGCAGACCGATGCGGCTGAATGTTCAAACCCTCAGCGATAACAGGAAGTGAGTGGTCGGAGTTTTGAGCGCTCTCCAGCGATGTAAAAAGGCGGTGCCCGAAAGCACCGCCTTGCTTAAGTTTCAAAGGTAACTCGCCGGCTTAGAATTTATAGCTGATGCCAGCAACGAGCTTGGCGTCGTTCTTTTTGCGTCCGGCTGCGGGTTCCGTGCGATAGCTATCTTGCAAATAGGTGCGCAGGCTGAAGCTTTTACTGATTGAGGATTCGATGCCAATTTCAAAATTGTATGCGACGTTACTCCAGCGATCCACCTGGGGCAGCACTTCGAGGTACTCCCACACCTTGGCAGTTTTGGTGATTTTGTATTCACCGCGTTCGCTGGCGCGCAAGGTGGCGTACCGGTTGGAAACACTTCCAAGTTTTTCAATGACATAGCCAGGGCCGACTTCCGCGCGCAGGAATCCTTTGTCATTCTTGACGAAATAATAACCGAGACCGGGGTTGAACGCCACGCGGTACCGCACATCCGCCACTCCGTCATGCATGCCTTCCACGCGCATGTACATAAACAGTTTATCGCTTACCTGACGGTTAAGCTGGCCATAACCGCGATATAACTCATTGTTCTTGGTGGATACCCCATTTTGTTTGGTTTCCCCATAGGTAAAATCACCACCAAGGCTTAAATCCATTTTCTCCCATTTACGCACCGCCAAACCTTGCAGGACACCCAAGACCGTATCGCTATTGCCTTTGGTAATCGTCAAACCTGCGGACAAGGTTAGATCCCAAGGATTTTTCTTCTCTACGGCAGTCGGTTCGGCTCCTGAAACAGATGTATGACTAAAGCCAAGGACCACTACGCTGGCCACTACGCCAGCCCATTTGTTGCTTTGTTTTAGCTGCATCTCGCGTTACTTGTTACCGCCGTCTTCAGTCGCATCCCCCCCGATGACGCCATGCCATCGAAACATGGTGGTCCGACTGAATACGGTCATTAAAAGCTCAACGACGAGACTATACCTTAGCTACTTTAAAGGACAAGTTATAATGAGTAACTTGTGCAAAAAAATCAGGGAACGACACGTCACAAAAAATGACCGCCGCCAATTACCATGCTAATTCCAATGAGCTTTCAAGATGAGACTAAGGCGCGCAGGATTTTGAGCGGCTGGCGAGACGCGAGCGAGGCGCATACCCGCAGCGGTCTGTAACGAGCGAGCAACGAAGCCAGCCGCTCAAAAGACCAACGAATTAGTCTCATCTTGATAGCGATTTGGAATAAAATCAGGAGTCCTGAAGCTGTTTTAGCGCGGCTTCGAGGGTGGCTTGTTCGGTGGAAGTGATCACGTGGCGGCCATATTTGGTAGCGCAAAAACTGGTGGTGATTTGCTCCGCCAAGTGCCAATTAGGCAGCTTTTTATCGCGCAAATCAGCCAGGAATTCCAAAGGTGTCTGCGGCGGCAAACGGGGAAAGCCACGCTGCGCCAGATGATGTAACAGGCGCCCATAATAATGCTCCGCCATCCGTTGGGATTCACGTTGTGCCGAGGGTGGCTGGCGGTTACATCCCCAACGTTGACGCATCCCTTGCCAGGTCAGCCAGCCCAGCGGCAGCAGCAACAAAGCCAGCCACACCGGCCAATGTTGGCGGCTCCAAATGGCCGCGTATCCCGCGCCTTGTAGGGCAGACATTAGCAAGGCGCTTTGCATGGGCGCGTCAAAGTTGACTACGTGGGTGTACCAGGCAAAATCCAGTTCCTCAATCCAGTCACTCCAGACGGAAGGCGGCGGCAGTGAGGCGGCGGGAGTGGCATCCAAGGTGACCCAGCCCCGATCAGGAAACCATGCCTCAGTCCAGGAGTGAGCGTCGCGAAGGCGAATATCAAACCAGCCGGAAAGCCGGTTGCGGGAACTGGGCAGATAACCAATGATCACGCGGCTGGGAATACCCTGCATGCGCAGCAGCACCGCGAGCGTCGAGGCGAAACGTTCGCAATGCCCCGTGCGTTGGTTGAAAATAAAGTCATCGGTGGGTGCCAGGCGGTTCAGTTCCGGCGCACCCAATTGATAGGTGAGGGTTCGCTGTAGATGACGCTCCAGAAACCGGGCCTGATCATACGGATCAGGGATGTCTTGCACCACATTGTTTAGCCATTTTTTGAGCCGGTCGGATTGCGGTGGCAGGGTGGTGAACCGGACGGCTTGGCTGTCGCGCAAACTTTCCGGCGGCAGGTTGGTGCCGATCCAGTAGGTGTAACTATTGTTGGGGCTGGTCCAAACCACCTGGGCTTCCAAGAGGCCATGGGTCGTCAGATACGCGCGCCGAAAAAAAGTTCCGCGCACCGCCACGAGACGGCCATCCACCGGCAACATACGTCCGAGGAATTCGGGCTTCTTCACCCGCACTTGGCGTGTGGGGTACCGCCGAACGTCCCGAATGTCCTCGTCATCCAATTCGATGTTGCGCCAAGCCGAACCATTGTCGGGCGTCCAGAGTGTGCCGTCGAACTCGGTCAGCGCGTAACAACGCAGGTAACCGAGTTGTTCCCCTTGAATCTGGAACAGAATGCGCCGGGAATTTTGACCGCCGCTGCGGGATGGATCCAGCACGTTATCCAACAGGGTATTTTGGTCAGCGGACCGCGAAACCGGCAGGCGGATGCCGCCGGTGAAAAGCCCGCGCGGAAACGTCAGGAAACACACGATCATGCCAGCGGCCACCCAGGCATAGATTCGATAACCCAGCGCCGGATGGACATCCGATCTCCCTTCGGGACACGGTGTTCCTGCTACTTGGAACGATCCCGCCTCCATTTCCGCCAGCGCGCGCGGGATCAACCACACCGCCCCGGCCATGATGGCCAAAAGGCGATAGTCAAACAGGAAGGTGCAGGCGGTGGCCAGATGAAACAGCGCGATCAACAGCGAATACAGTTTTTCGCGCCTTTCCAGCGGACGCAACAAACGCGTGAGTTGCATCGTGGCCAGACCGTGGCCAATGGCAAAGTGAGTGCTGTGCCCCGTCTGAAATCCAAGCCCATAGCCCAGCCCCACACCCATGATAAGCGCCATGGCTTCAAGGACCTGCCCCAGTCGGATTGGACGGCGGGGCAATAACAAACCTGCCGTCCAAAGCCCGGCGTAGAGCAACGGTAGAAAATAATCGTCCCACGTCAGCCCCTGGCAGAGCAGGCCCAACAAAATTAGTTGATGCCGGGCGCTTCTCACGAGGTGATACCCGGCATGATTTCGTTATGCGTGTAGGCAAACACGGTGACCGATTGGCTGGTTGCCGGTGGCAGTACTCCCGCCGGCAGGTACACGGATACCCGGCGACCGCGTCGCGCCAGCTCCTCCGCCACCTGCCATAACGCCACATGGCTTGCGGTAGCCAGCAGGCATAAGGCGCTTTTTCTCGAAACGCCTTCCACTGCCTCCAACAGCCTGGCTTCCGTGGCGCCTCCCGGTTTCATTTCCAAGCGCGCCAACGCGTCGAGCAGGTCGTGTCCGTCATCAAAGGGCGGCACCAGCACCGGCTCCATCCGGGCCAAATCCACCCACTCGACGTGTTGCCCTTCATCCAACGCGGCAAACATCAGCGAGCCGGCGGCCCGCACGCAATCATCCATGACCTTGCCATCGCCCGAATGGCCGCCATCCAACACGATGGCCACCCGTCCGGAAAGTTCCTCATCAAAGGTTTTAACCATCAAACCGCACCCTTTGGCACTGCTTTTCCAATGGATTTGTTTGAGCGGGTCGCCGGGTTGCATGGGGCGAACCCCGGCAAACTGCGCGCCCGAGGCAGTGCGTCGGCGGCCCTGGTGTTTACCGCCGACCATGGCATCGTAACCAGCCGCAGCCGGGGCGGTCACCGGGTAGAGCGCCGGATACACCACCACCTCGCCCGGCACGGAAATGCCCCGTTTGATTTTGATCAGACCAAATGGATGGGAACTGGTCACCCCCAGATTTTCATGCCGGAAAACACCACGCCGTTGAAACACCAGGGCGGGAACCACATTGACGGTTTCACCAGGCTGCAGACGCGCCACGCGAAACAAGGTGCCCGCCGTGGAAATCGCCTCCAGCAATCCGGCGGTCGAGCGACTTTGATTGCTGATGCGCCAGGGTTGCGCCAATTTTTCTCCCTCGCTTAAATCGGTCAACTGTGGGGGAAGAATTTCTATGCGGGCGACACTCTTCCACGCCGCCACCGTGTTGAGCAGCAGGCAGGTTCCCACAATGCCGATAAGCAGCAGCAAGAGACCGGATTGCGAAGTAATGGACGCCGCGTACAGCAGCGCCAGAATCAGCAACAGTAACTTGCCCGTGTTGGTCAGGCGAAACATGCGATCACAATTCCGAAACTCGAAATCCGAATCAAAACCGGAATCCGGATGCTGAACGGCTACTTCAGCCGTTCGCTCACCTGCCGCCAGATTTCCTCATGCACCACTGCGATGGCCGGCATGGCGTCCACGACTTTCACCCGGTGCGGCTCCGCCGCCGCGATCGCCAGAAATCCCTGCTCCACGCGGCTGAAAAAGGCGCGGTCCGCTTCCTCGAACCGATCCCGCCCATGTTCGACTGGCCGACTGAGCCGGCGCGCCTCGCTGACCGCCATCGGCACATGCAGAAACAACGTGAGATCGGGCCGGGTGTCGCCCACCGCAAAATCAATGATCTCCCGCACGGAGGTCAGGTCGAGTTGTCGTCCATAACCTTGGTAGGCGGTCGTCGAGTCGTAGAAGCGGTCGCACAAAACCAGTTCACCCGCGAGCAGGGCCGGGCGAATTACCTCGCGCACCAGTTGGGCGCGGGCCGCGTTCATCAGCAGCAACTCCGCCTCAGGCGTCATCGCGGCGTTATTCAGGCTGTGTTTGAGGGTATGCCGAATTTCCTCACTGATGGGCGTACCACCCGGTTCGCGCAAGGTCCGCACCGTTCGTCCCGCGCTGCGCAGGCGCTCCGCAAGCAATTGGATTTGCGTACTCTTACCGCCGCCTTCGGTGCCCTCAAAAGTGATGAACAGGCCGCGGCTCATTTTGGCGCGGTACTGGATTGGAACGGCCCCACCATGTACTCGACCAGCGAAAAAATCTGTTCATCGCTCAACGGCCCGCCATGCACCTGGCTGAAGCCCGGCATCAACGAGCCGGTTTTGCCGTGCATGATCCAATCGGCCCAGTACTCGCGCTCGGCGGGGCGTTTGGGCACGCGCAAATCAGGCACCATGGAGGCGCGATGTTCGGCAGTGTGGCATACCCCGCAAGCGTTATTAAACAGTTCACCACCCAGCTTACCTATAGTGGGGGTGACATGGCACACGGCGCAATCACCTTTGAAAACCGCCTGCCGATCCTGTTGCGACATTTGCTGGTTGCGCGCGCGCAGCTCGGGAGTCATGCGGGCCACAGGCGAGTTAGGGTCGGCAATTTTGGCCGACAAAATCAGGACGATTTGTCCAACGCTGGTATCCACGGTGATCGTCTTGGTGATGATGCCGAATTTACCGCGAATATCCATAGTCACCGTAATGGCCACGTTACTGCCGGGTCCCAGTCGGTACGGAGTGGTGGGCAGTTGCGCGACAGTACAACCGCAGGAAGTGCGGGTGCCGGTGATCAGGACTTCCGAGCTGGTGATATTGGTGGCGTAAAACGTGCAGAGCGCGTTCGTGGCACCTGCCTCCGGGCGGACCTCCTTGTGAATCTGGTCCCATGCCAGCGCGTTGGTAGGCGTTTGCGCGTGCGCCACGCCGGCGAGTCCCACGATTGCCATGATTGCCAGTATAAAACTTAACCGTTGCATAGGCTTGAAGTATAGCACATCCCGTTTTGAGATTTCAATTTTCATGTTTACCGCGTTTTAAACCGGTTTGAGCCGCGGGCCTTTGGGTGTATCCTCAATCACCCAACCCTTGGCTTTCATTTCCTCGCGCAGCGCATCGGATCGCTTGAAATCCTTGGCCTTGCGCGCAGCCTGACGTTGTTCGAGCAGTGCCAGCATTTCCACCGGGGCCTCGCTGGCAACGGCCTGCCCAACCCCCAGCACCTGGTCCACTTTCTGCCAGGCTCCCAAGGCGGCGGCGGCTTGGGCCGGAGTCACGGCGTTGGCCGCCAGTTTCCTGTTGATGTCGCTCACCCACTCAAATACGACCGCCCAGGCCGCGGAAATGTTCAAATCTTCATCCATGGCGGCCGCGAATTGCGCGGGCAGCGCGGCATCCGCCTCGGCGGTGACCGTCCCGGCCAGTTCTCGCAGCTTGGCCACGCATTCATCCAACCGTTTCAGCGCGGACTTGGCCCCCGTCAAACCATCCAGCGTGAAATTGAACAGCTCGCGATAATGCGCGGTCAACAGCAGGTAGCGGACTTCGCGGCCGGTGAAACCCTTGGCGATCAAATCGCGCAAGGTGAAGAAGTTGCCCAGGGATTTGCTCATCTTCTTGCCTTCCACCAGCAAGTGAGCCCCGTGCATCCAATATTTGACGAACCGCTGGCCGGGCGCCTGCACGCCCGCGCCTTCGCTCTGGGCGATTTCATCCTCATGATGCGGGAACGCCAGGTCTTCGCCTCCCAAATGCAGGTCAAAGCTCGTGCCCAGCCACTTCATGCTCATGGCGCTGCACTCGATGTGCCAGCCGGGGCGCCCTTCCCCCCACGGGCTGGGCCAGAACACCGCGCCATCCTCCGGCACGCGCGCCTTCCACAGGGCAAAATCCGCTACGGAATCTTTGGCGTATTCATCGCTGCTGACCCGTTCCCCAGGGCGCATCTGCTCAAAATTAAGATTTACCAACTGTCCGTAACGGCAGCCGCAGCCGCAATATTTCTCGATGCTGAAATAGACGGAACCATCCTGGGCTTGGTAGGCGACGCCGCGCGCGATCAACTTGCCGATCAGGTCAACCATCTCCGCAATGTGCTCGGTGGCGTGCGGGATCTGGTGCGGGCGCAGGCAGCGCAACTCCCCCAGGTCCTTGAAAAACTCCGCCTCATACCGCCCCGTGTATTCGCGCAGAGCCTGACCCGTCTCGCGCACGCGCTTGATGATCTTGTCCTCGACGTCCGTAATGTTCATCACGTGCTGGACCTGGTAACCCCGGAATTCCAGATACCGCCGGACCATGTCCGTGAAGACAAAGGTTCGGAAGTTGCCAATGTGGGCAAGATCATAGACCGTCGGCCCGCAGCAATACATGCCGACCGTGCGTCCATTCGGGTCCAGCGGCGTAAACGCCTGCACCGACCGCGTCAACGTATTAAAAATATGCAATCCCATGCGTCAAAACACAGTGAGAGTAATCAGCTTGGCGCGAAAGAAAAGCGCGAAATTGGCCAACACTCACGGAAACAGGGCTGCATCAAGCTCGGTTTGGTTCAAGCTGGAAGCGGGGGGGCACGGGGAAGCCCAACGGCAAACGTAGGTGACGAGCAAACGAGTCTCAAATATGGTGGCGTGGGAAATTTTAGAGAAGAATTTCGTTCTTCGTGAAAGTGGGGGTTCATGGGGAGAATTCCCCGAATCAACGACTTTCGCTCTTTGAACCCATGAACCTGGAAGCGAGGGTTCGTGGTGAGGGGGTACGGAACCACAGACCCTGCCCACCTCGTAGTATTCGTAACGCACCAACGCGCTGGATGCAGCCCTGTCCCGGAAGCAGGACGCCGCGCAATAAGTAACTCAATGACTATTGCAGATTCGTTAGATCCGGTTTAACTCACAGCCACCACCACGTCAACAGCGGTGCGACCACCAAACTGGGCAGATAATCCGTCAACTCAACCTTGCGCACCTCGAAAATCACGATGGCAACACTCAGACAGATGAACCCGGCAGCCAAATGGATCGAATGCAACACTGCCGGATACCCCGCCTGCCACGCTTGCGCAATAGCGGCTCCACCCAACGTCCAGAACCCCTGCCAAGCCACAACGGGTAAAAAGGAGAGCCGCACGCCCCAGCCGAATATTCGTGTAAAAGTCATGGCGGCCATACCATCCATGACCGCCTTGATCACTAGCAGCATCCAGAACCCATGCAGACCATCCTCCAGCGCACCCAGCAACGAGAGCGGCGCAGTGCAAAACAACAGGCTGGCGGTTACCAGACCGTCGCTGAAAGCTCCGGGCGCATCCGGTTTGGCCGCCGCCATGCGTTGGCGAGCATACTCACCAGCTCGATTGGAAAGTTGCTGCAAGTGCAACCATCGCCCGATCAACGGTCCCAAGACCATCGCCAGCAAGCCAATCCCCAATTCTTTAAGCACCATGCCGAAGCCACCCCATAATCCCCGCCAAATTAACATAAAACCAGCCCCCACGGTCAGCACCGCCAACAGCGATTTGATCTGCTGTTGCCGGGACGCCGAAATCAGGCCACGCCGGGAGCCGCCCAGAGCCGCTCCGCCAACAATGGCAACCGCGTTAATGACCGTGCCAATCATTTTTTGAAAATTCAGATTGCATTCAATCCGGGTTTGATGCAATTCTAAAGGTCCTTTGTGGTACGGGGCGTAGCGTAGCCTGGTAGCGCGCTTGTTTCGGGTACAAGAGGTCGTGAGTTCGAATCTCACCGCCCCGACCATTAACTGATAGGAGTTTGCTTTTTGGCACATTGGATGCTTTCACTTGTCGCGTTGCGGTAATCATTTACTAACGGCGTAGTCGCCTTGGGATCCGGTTGGAAAATGAACATGAAACATTTCTATGCCCTGCTCCTGCTCACGCTTGTGGCTGCAAGTGGCACATGCGCCCAGGAACCGCCGCCGCCGGGTGAAAAACAGCATGACGTGTTTAAGGTCGCGGCCTTCGGGGCGAAAGGCGACGGCAGAAACGATGATGGGCCAGCGATTCAAAAGGCCCTTGACGCTGCTATTGCCGCTGGCATCGGGGCCGAGGTGGTACTGGATGCAGGCAAAATTTATCGGCTGGGGTCCAACACTGCCGACCTCGCCGTACTTCGGATCGGGAGCGCATGTGGACTCACCCTCGCGGGCAATCGCGCCACGCTGGTGGCGCATCCCTCAAACCGGCTGCTCTGTATTTTCGACTCAAGCAATGTGGTCATTCGCGATCTCGTCCTGGATTACAGCCCACTTCCCTTCACCCAGGCACGGCTAACTGAGGTGGCGCTGACCGAAGGATTCTTGCGATTCCGGGTAGAGCTGGGCTACGACGATCCGTCGGTGGGCGGCACCGACATTTACCGTGACTTCAAGAGTTCAGATGCCGTGTTCCTGGATGGCGCCACTCGTGCCTTCACTCACGACTGGGGACGTATCGCCAGCATTAAAGCGCTCGGCGAGCATTACTTTGAAGCGCGTTTCCACAATAAGGATATGCAAAATCGCTTTGCCAAGGTCAAAACAGGGGACTTCATTGCCATAAAACAACATTTTTCCGAGGCACCTTCGCAACGGGATCAGCACGGGCGTTATTTGAGTTCGACGTCGCCAAACATATATATCACCTTTTCACAAAATGTGAGACTCGAGCGGATCATCTCCCATGCTTCGCCGGGGATGACCTTCGTCGCAACGGGTTCTGAAGGCGTGGTGCTTGATGGCTGCCAGGTGGTCCGCAAGCCCAACACTGACCGCCTCATCGCCAGCAATAGCGATGGAGCGCACTTCAAGAGCCTGACCGTGATGCCCTTGGTTCAAAATTCGATCTTCGAGGCGTTAATGGACGACTCCATCAACATCAAGATTTCGTCCGAGCTAGTGAAGGAAGTGCTGGGGACGCGCGTACGGCTCGCTCATGGGGACATCGCCACCGATGACCTCGTCATTCGCCCCGGGCAATCTCTTTTATTCCTGGGCGGAGCAGCCAAACGACACCTTGGTTATGCCAAGATTTTGGCCGTCGAACGCATCCGCTATCGTGAGGCCTGGATCACGCTGGAGACGACGATTCCGGGGCTCGCGGTCGGAGATCTGGCTTTTCTGAGACCGACCACAGACGCCGTGGTAACGCGCTGTGAGTTTCGCACCCAGCTCAAGACAGCATTGGTAACACATCCACCCACGGTGATTTCCGAATGTGTGTTTACAGATGTTGCTTATGGGGTGCATTCCCCGTTTAACAGCAACATCGAAGGCCCGCCGCCGCAGGGAATGCGCGTGAACCAGTGCAGGTTTGTCCACCCGAGCGTAGCCGCAATCGCCCTGCACCTTCCCTCCTTGGCTACTGGGACACCGGGGCGCCAGGCACTAGTAGCTGATCATTGCCAATTCACTGTGGGGGATAATCGGGGAGTCGTGCTCAATGCTTATAATCAGGATGGAATTATCTTGCGCAATGCACAAGTTTCGATTGCGGACAATCGTACAAAAGCAGATCTGATCAGGCTTCACAATTGCATCAATGTGGTTGAAGAAAAGGTTGCGTTCACAACATCACAAAAACCCACGACATTACCGCAAGGCGACAAGTGAATGCATCCAATGCGCAAAATGCCCTACCTCCTTGCCGCTACTCAATTTGAAACTTAACCGCTACCCACCTTGCCGAATAGCTGTGGCGAAGTTTGGGGACAACCGACAAGAATAAAGCATTGCACAAGATTATGGAACAGCTTACTGCAAAGCCCGAACCGCCAAAACAGATTTATCCGCTGTTTAAAGAGATCGCAGAGCAGTGGCTTTGCAGCATCAAGCACACGGCCGGCAACTCGCAACAATCTGGTTTTGAAGATCGCCATAAAATGCTCTATGCCAACGGAACTTTGGCAGGAACGACATAATTCTTTATCCTTCCCATTTCTATACCAATCGGTAAATTCATTTCCAAGTAAACCCACCCAGCGTTAGATGATTTGTTGGTTGGTGGCTGGAGGGTAAAATGGTATGCAAACAAATTGGTCAACTGTTGAAGGTGTCTCATCGCAACCGGGGAATA
>JBAXGN010000005.1 GCA_037139415.1 Verrucomicrobiota bacterium
GTTCCGCGTGAATCACCCCCCATGCGGTTTTCCCCGCTGTCACTGACGCATTACGGATTCGGAGGCAGACCATTTTGATTCTTCCGGGTTGCTCCCTCAAATTGGAATAAGGCAGTGCTTGCGGCTTGTTTAATTGGCAAGTTTCGTCCAACCTAATTCTATGAAATTCATCAACGTTTTATTTCTCTTGCCGTTTACACTTGTTGCGGCGGCGAATACTGCCAAAGCAGATCGGGTGGATGCCACGTCACTGCGCGGCAAGGTGATGTGCGGTTACCAGGGTTGGTTTCGTTGTCCGGGTGATGCCGCCAACCTTGGCTGGATTCATTGGAGTCGTAATTCCAAAGGTATTACTCCAGAAACACTGACGTTCGAGATGTGGCCGGACATGACCGAATACGGGGTGGCAGAGCGATTTCCGGCACCGGGGTTTGCTCATGCCGATGGCAGTCCGGCGCAACTATTCAGTTCGGATAATCAGGCTACCGTCCATCGCCACTTTGAATGGATGCGGGATTACGGGATTGACGGTGCATGGTTGCAACATTTCGTTGTGGACCTGCCCGGCGGGCGCAACGAGCTGCGCTACCCCTCGCGTCTTCGCGTGCTGAATCACGTTCGTAAAGCAGCGCAGCAGACCGGGCGGGTATGGGCGATCTCTTATGACATTGCGGGGATGCCAGAAGAGCGCATTTTCGATGTGCTGACCCGCGACTGGAAAAAACTGGTGGATGACCGGATCACCCAGGAACCGCGCTATCTGCACGAAGGTGGTCAGCCGGTGGTGCAAATTTGGGGCTTTTACTATAAGAATCAGCACAACCTGATGACTGCCGAATTGGCTAACAAGCTTATGGATTTTTTCCAGACGCCGGGGCCTTATGCGGCGTTTCTCGTCGGCGGCGGGGATTGGAACTGGCGCAAGAACCCTGATCTCCAGTGGCAGGCGTTTTTACGGCGATTCAAAGCCTACTGCCCTTGGAATGTCGGCAATGTGTCACGCGACCAGACTGGTACGGCCAAGGCTTCCACGGGTTATTGGGCGGCGGATAAGCAGGAATGCGAACGGCGGGGAGCGCTCTGGATACCGGTGATCTATCCAGGGTTCAGTTGGGATAATCTCACGCAAAAGGCAGCCGGCACGAGCACGTATGCGCGGCGCGGTGGGCGGTTTCTCTGGGAACAGTTCCATGCCTTGTCCAAGTTGGAGGTGGATACGGTTTACGTGGCAATGTTTGACGAGGTGGATGAAGGTACGGCGATCTTCAAGGTCACCAGTTCCCCGCCTGTGCAGGGGCACTTCGTGGGCTACGATGGTCTGCCCAGCGACTGGTATCTGCGGCTCGTTGGGGAAGGCACACGACGCTTGCGCCAAAGGCTTCCAGTTCCGGCGGAAATTCCCATCAAGTAAGCATCGAAAGTGGATTCATGTACGTTGTAATCTGAGTCTTTGCAATTCAGTGACCTTGGCTGAACTTTGGCGGACGGGCGATGATTATTCGCTTACGACCACCGTTCGCCCGGACAAATCCAACCGGACTTCAATCCAGAACGCGTTCCCGGATTCGCCCGAAATAAAGTGTGCCGGAGTGGTGATGGCGTCCCGTTTGACCAGCACCTTGGTGACCTTGCGCGCCAGGGGAACCCGCAGAATGATCGGTAGCGTTTTGGCGGGTGCATCAGTTGCGGCTAATGTTGTCGGCGCATTTGGATCGGGCAGGAAATGCACGTAGGCCAACTGGGTGCGTCCGGTCAAGCGGAAAGATAGTTCACCTTGAAATACCCCGTGTTTATTTAGCAATTTCCGGTAATCCTTCCTGAATACCCCTGCCTGTTGGTCCACGAATAATTTCGTCTCTTGCTTGTCCGGCGTCTTGAGGCTGAGACTCCACGCTTTGTCACACTCAGGCACGCTGACCTCCAAAAGCGGGAAGCGATCCACGTCCACGGTCAGGGGTTTGTAGAAGCCGGCGTACGTTTTGTCGGCACCGGGGGTAACGACCACCGTGCCATTGCTGATGACGCTTTTGCCGAAAAAGGTAACCCAATTCGCTAGATTTTTGAAATCATGCGAGGGATCACCCAACGGCTCGCGCTTTTCCAGCGCGGCCACTTCCGCCGGGTTGAGGATCACGGTTGCACTGCCATCCTGATGGGAAGAGGCAGCAGAATAGACGCCCTGCAATGGTGTACCGTCCACCCCCGTCAGGGAAACATCCAGGCGTTTGGCCCCTTTCTGGCCCAGCGGAAAGTAGTCGGCCATTACGGCGTAGGCCGGGCGCGGTTTGCCGTTTTCATCAATCAAACCGTAGGGATGTTTGTCCCCTCCGGCGTGGAATACACTCAGCTTGTTCAGGCCGTTGGCCAGCAAGCGGGCCATGGCGGTGTTCAGCAATTTGGCTTGAACGAAGGGGGTGAAATTCGGCGGCGGCTGGAACCACTCGGAGTTTTGCCACACGAACCCCTCCTCATTACAGTAAATCTCGGTGTCAATGCCGCGGGAAAAACACAGGCCCTCGTGCATGCCAAAGGGAACATCCCAAGCCGGGGATTTCCCCGCATAGGCGTGGAAGGCAAACAGATTGGCCTGCTTGAATACCCCCTGCTCATGCAGGGTGATGGTGAACGGTTCGCTGTAGCCCGCCATGCCACCGGTAATTAGTTTGGCATTGGGCTGATGCTTGCGGATGACGGCTGCCATGGTTTTAAAAAATTCCGCATATTCCTCGTACGATCCCTGCCAGAATTGGCGGATGTTGGTTTCGTTCCACAGTTCATACCCGGCAATGCGATCCCTATATTTTGTGACGAAGTGTTCCACCACCTCGGCGTATTTCGTGTTGTCCGGCGGCACGACATGCGAGCGATTTCCCCCCGCTTTAAAACGTTCCGCACTCATGGCATCCCATTCCGCCGTTCCTTCAAACAAAAGTTCCACCGGCGCGCCCGCCGCCAGATACATCTCCAGTTTTTCCTCGGAGGTTTTGAAGCGATTGGGCTTGTCCGGGGCCAGAATGGTTTGCGTGCGGATGTTAGCGCGGATGCTGCCCCATTGTTTGGATAGTTCCAGCGGTACCACGTTTTTCGTGCCGAAAGATGCCATGCCGTTTAATCCCACCAGCCGCTCCGGACGCGGTTGCGAATCATCCTCAAGCTGGATGGCATCCAAGTATAGGGTGTTCCGGCCAGGATTGCTGACCATGATGCTGCGCGCGCCTGATGGTGGAAGAAAAACGATGCGCGTAAATTCAGCCGCCACCCCCTGAATATCCGGCGCGCCGATATTGCCATTGCCGCCCGCATCGGTGTAATTCAACAACTCGTTCCATAGCAGAATGTCGCCGAGCTTTACCGCCAGCCCGGCGCCGGTGGCCGTGAACGCGCCGCGCACGCGCAGGAAATGCCCGCCCGCTGACAGCTCCGGCACCGCGAGCTGCACAATGGCACCGGCTTCCAAGGCGCGGGGCAAAATCGTATTGCCACCCACCGCCACTTCCAGGGTCTTGTCGGCAGCCAAGGATTCGCCCAGTTCAAAGCTCGTGCCGTCGAATTTTCCCCAGCGCATGACCGGCTTGAGTTTATCCGGCTCCACGCTGCCCAGTGCCAGTCGGCTGCGCAACGGTTCCGGCGCTTTTTGCGCGATGGTGATTTGCTGGTCGCGCGTGAGTTGGATTTTGCCCGCGCGTAAATCGCCCGCCAGTTGCACCACGGCCACCAGCGTTTTCTGACTGGCGGGCCAGAGTTCCGTCCGGGAGTTTTTGAAATAACAATCGAGAGTGGCAATGATGGCGCGGGCTTTGCCGTGTTTGAGCAGGTACAGTTGCGGCACGACGTCCTGCCCATCCATGCGCTGACTGCGAATCAGCGGATACACCTCGGTGTCACCATCGGTGGGCACCAGGAAATTGCTGGTGAGTTTTTGGCGGCCAATGGTTGGGGCATCCGGCAGGTACTTTTTGAGCAGCGGGGTAACGGTATGCTGCACGCCTTGATCGTGCATGCCCACCAGGTAGATGTAATGCAGGCCCAAATGACCCAGCAATGCCTCGGTCTGCCACGCAAACCGGGGTTCTTTGGGTGCCATGGTCCACGCGCCATCCTTTTCCTTCTCGATGGCAACCAGAAATGGAATCCGCCCAGCCAACGCCACCAACACGCCGCCCTCATCGGTAAACTGCTTCAAGACCGGAATGGCCGTTTTGGGCACGGAATCCCCGGTCATCACCAGCACGTCGAATTGGTCGGCGGAAAAGATGGCGGCATCACCAAACTGCCCCACCGTGATCCGCGCCACCGCACAGCCGGCCCCTTGCAAGGTGGCAGCCACCTGATTCAGTTGTTCCAGATCAATGATAAACCGTGCTTCGCGCGTGGTTTGTTCCGGATTCCATACGGCGACACGCGGGCGTTCTGCCGCCCGGGCACTCAGTCCCCAGCTACATGCAATTAAAACCAGAACACCGGCAGTAAATTGGTTCCATTTCATAATCGTGAACACCGCCTTTCTCGCATTTAGGTCGGGCTTTGTCAAAGCTGTGGTTGGCTGAATCAGGCCGATTACGTCTCATGCTACGTGACTAAAAATACAACCACCCGTGATGACGTTCGCGTCAGCAGCTTTGGCCAGAGCGGGCGAGGCGGACAGACAAAGGGGAAGAGCGGAGTCATGGGGGATATTCAACGCGCTCGAATTTTCTTGGCGATACGGATGCCCAATGCCCCCAGGTTCAGGAGTGACAGGACTGAGAGGGAAATGAATCCAAGCACAATCCAGCCCGTGAGAATCTGCGCACTAATCGGTCCGGCTTGAACCAACCATAGCACGGCTCCGAGGACAGTTGACGCCAGCACGCTGTAAACAACAGTTCTTCCACGCGCAGGTGTCTCTGGACTTTTACCTGCTTTCCACTGTGCCGGTAACAACCACAAGCAGCCAATCAGCCCGCCGCCAAACAGGTAGCCGGTCAGGGTGCGCACCACGGCATCCTGTGGCACCCAATGAAATCCGAACGGAACCATCTGCAGGAGCAGCAAGCTGTGCACCAGGCACCAAGCGAACGTGGGGCGCGGGCGCAACCACGCGTGTAAAATCAAGGCCATGGCCGCGCCGGTATAGAGCCCCGTGCAACGCTGGCAGACCGGCAGCAACTCGCCACCCGGCATCCAGGTATGAGCGGCATTTTGCCCGCACGCGAAATAAAACAGTTGGCTCAGCGTGAATGACATGCTTGCACCGCTCCAGCCGCCAGTGGTGCGGCTATTTGACCAACTTCATCGCCACTTTCTGAAATTCCCGTTTGGTGCCCGTCAAATCCATCTGGTAGAGGCCGGTCGCCTTTTCCCCAAATGGCGCGGCAGAGATATACAGGGTCTTGCCATCCGGAGTGATGGCCGGGCGCACCTGCAGTTTGCCGTCATTGGAAGCACTCTTAATAACGGGTATTTTACGAACCGATTTACTGTTGAGATCAATCGCCAGAAGAAGATGCTGATGACTGGTATCTCCTGTTGCGTTTTCCATAGTTTCGGTGGCGGTGACATACGCTTAATGTTAAGCAGGTTTTTCAGGCAAAGTTGCGTTTTCCATAGTTTCGGTGGCGGTGACATACACCGTCTTGTTATCGGGCGCCCATTCCGGCACCAGCAATTCAAATTTCTGGTTTTTATCGTTTACGTTGATCTCGGAATCCAGCTTCCAGTCGCGATACAGCCGCACCCGGCAAACCTCGCTATTCTTCTGTTTGGCAGTCACCGCCAGCCAGGTTTCACTGGGGGAAATTGTTCCCAGAGTATATTCCAATTCATTCTCCGCCTCATTGGTGCCCCGGCATTTCACCAGTACCTCCAGTTCCAGCTTCTCGAGATTCAGCCGGCCAAATTCAGCGGAATCACCATCCCAGTAATATACCTTGTCGTTACGCTTGAAGAAATAGCGCTCCTTCCCCCCAAGGGCTTTGGTGCTGGTCTGGCCGGTGTTCAAATCCAGCCGCAGCAAATTCTCCTTTCCGGCGAAATACATGTAATGCCCGACAATGGGCGGCGGGAACAACAGGGCGCTCGCATAATCCGAATCATCCAGGGGATATTCCCGTACCGGGTGGGACCCGTCCACCGCCATGACCTTTGCGCTTTTGCTCAGGCACACAACGACATCCTTGCCATCCTCGGACCACTGCGGGATGCCCTGCTTGTCATCCGACGGCGCTTCCAACAGGACACGCGTAGTGCCAGCCTGGCGGTCATGCAGCATGATGCGAGTGAGGTTGTCATCGGTGGCATCCTTCTCCCAATACACTATTTTTGAACCATCCGGACTGATGGCTGGCTGGTAGGCTGCACAGGCAACCAAATATATGGCCAGTCCGGCCAGCGCACAGCAGGCGAGAAACAATTTTAGCGGGGTACGAATTTGCATAAAGTGAATCATTGGTTATTTGATCAATTTCATGGACACCTTCTTCAGGTCGCGATTGGGGCTGGTGAGATCAATCGTGTATAGGCCGCGACCGTTTTTCTCCACCACAAACGACGCCACATACATGAGTTTCCCATCGGGGGAAATGACCGGGCGTAACGCCAATCCTTTTTCATCGCTGTCCTCGGTAAGGACGATGGGGATTTCCCGAATTAGGTCGCGTTCCAAGTCCACCTCCAGCAGGCCGAGTTGGGTGCGGGATTCGTTCTCCACCTTGAAAGGGTACGAGTACACCGCATACAGCACTTGGCGGCGCGGCGCCCAAAGCATGAAACTGGTCTTGTACGGATGCACAGCGGTTTCCAGGGTGATTTCCCGGAACATTTTGTTGTTGCGGTAGAGCCGGATCTTTTTGCCATCTTCAACTGAAATGGCCAGCAAGGATTCATCGGGGGAAAGCGCGACGAACGGCAGCTTGTCGTTATCCGTGCCGGCGGATACTTTGAGCAGCAACTTGGGCGCCAGCGTCTCCAGATCCAACGTCCCGAAAGCGCCTTCCTCCGGCGACCAGTAGAACACGTGCCCATTATTCCCGATCAACAAAGGCGGCTTGGATTGATTGGTGCTCGACACCACGGCGCCCGTATTAAAATCCAGGCGGTACAGAAATTCCCCACCGAAATACTGGTACTTGCCGACGATGGGCGGCGCGTACAAATAGGTCGTTTCCTTATCCAACCCGCCGGGCAGTTCAAACCGCCGCATGGGTGTGCGGCCATCCAACGACATCACTTTGACGCCCTGCGCACTCACCACCACCACCTCCTTGCCATCCGGCGTCCATTGCGCCGCCAACATGCCCTCTTTGATTTCGCATTCCATAAGCTGCCGCGTGGTTCCGGCGATGCGATCGTAAATCATCAGGTCCGCCCGGTTGTTCTTCTGTTCATCGGCGGGGGAGAGATACAGGATTTTAGTGCCATCGGGGCTGATGGCCGGCTGATACATGGCACAGGCCACCACATAAACCATCCAGGCCGCCAGCGCGAGAATTGCCAGCCAAGGGGCGTTACGTGGGTTATTGTTCATAGCAACAAACTTGCCGATCACCTCATTACCCTAATTGAAAAACACCAAAACCGCCAGCAAATTCCGTGGCACCCGATAAGCCTTTGACGCACGATCTTAACCAAGGAGAGCCGCATTGAATCAAAACTGTCGGTATGGGATGGCATGGCATGGCACCCACTCCATGCCAACCTCCCCACCCGGGGCCAGCGCCACACATTCACCCAGGTTCTCCAGACTGAAGTCAACCAACCCATGACGCTGCGTTTCTCAGCGGCGGGCACCAGGGAAACCGGCTGGTTTTCCCGGCTCAGCCTCGGCCTGGGTTGCTTTGTCGCCCTGTGGATCTTGGTCGTCTTATTTTCATTTTCCACCAAGCGCAAGCAGCCTGATAACAGCTTGGTCTAATCACCGTTTCCGGTCTTGGGCGCGATGCATGGCATCGCTGAACCAGTCGTTCGTGGGCGGCGGGGCGGCGGCGGGACGTTGACCGGGCCGCATTCCTCCGGGTGATCGTGGTCCACCGGGAGAGGTGCGGGTGTTGGATTGTGCGCCAATTTCCGGATTGGCGCGCATGGATAGGGCGATACGTTTACGTTCCAGGTCCAGGTCTGTCACAATGACCGTAACGCGCTGTTGGACTTTGACAACTTCGGACGGGTCTTTGATGAAACGATCGGCAAGCTGGCTGACATGCACCAAGCCATCTTGATGCACCCCAATGTCCACAAACGCGCCAAACGCCGTGACGTTGGTAACGATGCCTGGCAATTTCATACCGATCTTTAGGTCCTCCATTTTTTCGACGCCTTCCTGGAAGGAAAATGTCTCGAATTTCTGGCGGGGATCGCGGCCCGGTTTGGCCAGTTCGGCAAGAATGTCGCTCAGAGTGGGCAGCCCCACGGTTTCGGTGACGTAACGCTTTAGGTCAATTCTCTGGCGCAGGCCGGCATCCCGCAGCAGATCCGGCACGGCACATTTGAGATCGCGTGCCATGGTATCCACCACGCCGTAACTTTCCGGATGCACCGCGCTGGCATCCAAGGGATGCGCGCCATCACGAATACGAAGAAAACCCGCGCATTGCTCAAACGCCTTGGTGCCCAAACGCGGCACTTTCAACAATTCCTGGCGCGATTTGAACGGCCCATTGGCATCACGGTGCGTGACTATGTTGGCCGCCAAGACCGGCCCCAAGCCAGACACGTAACTAAGCAGTTGCTTACTGGCGGTGTTCAATTCCACCCCCACGCCGTTCACGCAACTGATCACGACGTCATCCAGGCTCTTTTTCAGGTCGGACTGATCCACATCATGCTGGTACTGGCCCACGCCGATGGATTTTGGATCAAGTTTCACAAGTTCCGCCAGCGGGTCCATGAGGCGGCGGCCAATGGAAACCGCACCGCGCACCGTAATGTCGTGGTTGGGAAATTCTTCGCGTGCCACTTCGGACGCCGAGTAGATGGAAGCGCCGCTTTCGTTCACCATCACAATGGGCAGGCTGGACGGCAGGCCGAGCTTGCGGACCACCGTTTCGGCCTCGCGGCTGGCGGTGCCGTTGCCAATCGCGATGGCCTCGATCTGGTAATGTTTCACCATGGAGAGGATGGCCTGGGCGGCCTCCCGCACCTCGCCGACGGAGGCGGCGGTCGGGAAAATAACATCGTTATGCAGCAGTTTGCCCTGGCGATCCAGGCACACGACCTTGCAGCCGGTGCGGAAGCCAGGATCAATCGCCAGCACGTTCTTGCGACCCAAGGGCGACGCCAACAGCAGTTCGCGCAGGTTTTCCGCAAAGACCCGAATCGCTTCCTTATCCGCCTTTTTCTTGGAGTCCACCCGCAATTCCCCTTCAATCGCAAAACCCAGCAACCGCTTATAGCAGTCTTCGACCGCCAGCCGGACCTGCTCCGCGCACGGACCTTTGCCGGTGACAAACATGGGCGTCAGCAGCGCCAGGGCGTCCAGTTCATCCACGGTCATGCGCACCAGCAGAAAGCCCTCGGTCTCGCCGCGCCGAATGGCCAGCAGGCGATGACTGGGAATGCTGGCGACCGGCTCGTTCCAATCGAAGTAATCCTTGAATTTCGCGCCGTCCTTTTCCTTGTCCAGCATCACCTTGGATTTCACCACCGCCTTGGTCTGGAACAAATCGCGCAACGCGGCACGGGCTTTGGCGTCGTCACTCACGCGTTCGGCAATGATGTCGCGCGCGCCCGCCAGCGCTTTGTCGGCATTCTCCACGCCCTTTTCGGCACTGACAAATTTCAGGGCTTCAACTTTCGGGTCGCCCGCGTTCTGGTTGCCGAAGATATAGTCGGCCAGCGGTTCAAGCCCCTGCTCGCGGGCGATGATGGCGCGGGTGCGGCGTTTGGGGCGATACGGCGCATAAAGGTCCTCCATGGCGGTCATGGTTTCGGCCTGCGCCAGCCCGGTACGCAAGGCATCCGTAAGCAGGTGGCGCTCTTCGAGTGATTTGAGCATGGCCGTTCGCCGCTCATCCAGTTCCGCCAGTTGCAGGAGGCGTTCGCGGATAGAGGTGATGGCCACCTCATCCAGCGACCCGGTGGCTTCCTTGCGGTACCGGGCAATAAAGGGGACTGTGGCGCCTTCACCGAACAGGCGGGCCGTGGCGGCCACCTGGCGCGGTTGCACTTTCAACTCGCCGGCGATTTTATTAATATATACTTCGTTCATCGCAAAAGAGGCGGTCCTTGTAGCCGAGTGCACCCGGATTGTAAATGGAATTGGCAGCGCACAAATTTAACGAACAGCACGGTTTTCGCTTTCCACCAGACCAGACAAGCTCAATACTGGCACCCATGATTACGCGGGATGACCAACTGATGGCGTTTGCCCCGGAGTTACAGTCCGCCCCTTGGGTGGCGCTGGACACCGAGGCGGACAGCCTGCACACGTATCCCGAAAAGCTGTGCCTGGTGCAACTGAGCATTCCCGGCCGGGATGTGCTGGTGGATCCGTTGGCCCAGATCAACCTTGCCCCGCTCTGGCCGGTGCTGACGGGGCACGAACTCATTCTGCATGGCGCGGATTATGATTTGCATCTACTCGTGGAACAGGCTGGTTTTGTGCCAACCGCCGTCTTTGACACCATGCTGGCCGCGCGCATATTGGGTTACGATCGGTTCGGGCTGGGCGATCTGGTCACGCGGCATTGCGGGGTGACCCTGGAGAAAGGTTCGCAAAAGGCGGATTGGTCACGCCGACCGCTGACCCCAAAGCTGGAAGCCTACGCCCGCAACGATACCCGGTATCTGAAGGCCATCGAAACCATCCTGCGCGCCGAGTTGACGGCCAAAGGCCGGCTGGCCTGGCACCAGGAAATGTGTACCCGATTGGTGGCGGAGACCGCCCGCGCCACCCCGGTTGATCCGAATGAAATCTGGCGCGTCAAGGGAAGTTTTGCGTTAAGTCGTCCGCAGTTGGCGGTACTGCGCGAGGTATGGCATTGGCGCGAACAAGAGGCGCTGGCTTCCAAGCGTCCGCCGTTCTTTATCATGTCGCATGACGCGCTGATTGGCATCGCCCGCGCAGCCGTGGCGCAACAGGACCTGACGCCAATATTGCCCCGAAAATTTTATCCCCCCCGACGAGACCGGCTAGAGCAGGCGGTGGGACGCGGATTGGCCGTTCCCGCCAACCAACAACCGCTGCCGCCGCACCGGGAAAAGCATCGAATGAGTTATCGGCAGCGCAAGGCATTCGAGGCGTTGCAAGGCGTGCGGGATCGTCAAGCGACGGCACTCATGCTGGATCCCTCATTGATTGCCAGCAAAGCCACCCTGATCGCGCTAGCTTCGGATGGGGAGGTTGCCTGGCAGAAGATCATGTCCTGGCAGCGGGACTTGATGAAGGGGTAATGCGGCCATGAACTTCCACGCGCTCATACCCATTCTCCAGACGGCCATTGGGCCGGTGATCCTCATTTCCGGCGTAGGGTTGTTGCTGTTATCCATGACCAATCGGTTTGGACGGGTGATTGACCGCTCGCGCCAACTCGCAGAGTCCTTGCGCAAAACTCCGGAACCGCAGGGTGGCCGGCTGTCCGCGCAGTTGCAAATTCTGTTCCGGCGCGCCCGCCTGGTACGGTTAGCCATCACGCTGGCCACCATCAGTGTGCTGTTGGCCGCCCTGCTGATCATTGCCCTGTTCCTGATTGCCCTTTTTCAACTCGAACTGGGTTTGCTCATCACCATCCTGTTCATTGCCTGCCTGGGTTCGATCATCGCCTCGTTGCTCGTTTTCCTCCAGGATATCAACCTGTCTCTGGTTGCCCTCAAGCTCGAAACGGATATTAAAGATTGAGGTGCTGACGGGAGGCGGAGTTTACAGCAGGAAGTTCACACTTGTTGGGTTATACCGGAACGCGTTTTCCACTGCACTTCACTCGTTTCCAGCCCAAACGGACAAGGGACGTCCACCCTCTTTTCGGCACTTCCCACTCATTAACCTCAAAAGCCGAGAAAGAATCTGATTGCAGTTTTGCCCGAATACGGGTTTGCTATGGGTATGAAGCTGCCATTCAGGCTCGCAATACTGTTCTCCTCGTTCACGCTGAGCGCCGCGAACTCTCCGGACAATCCCAAACCATTGCCCGAGCTGTCGCCTGCCAATCTGCAAAAAATCACGGCAGCCTTGCCCACCGCCAGTGCCAGCCTGAAAAAGCCCCGGAAAATCCTGGTGTTTTACAAATGCGAGGGGTTTGTGCATGGGGATGGCATCATTACGGGTAACCAGGCTTTACAACTCCTGGGCCAAAAAACCGGCGCGTGGACCGCCGAGTTCAGCAATGTTTACACCTCCTTGGATGCCGCCAACCTCGCCCAATACGACGCCATTGTGTTGAATAACACCACGCGGCTGAAGATTCCCACTGAATACAAGGCCGGGTTCCTGAATTTTGTCAAACAAGGCAAAGGCATCGTGGGCATCCATTCCGCCACTGATAATTTTTATGACTGGCCGGAAGCGGCCGCGATGCTGGGCGGCGTTTTCAACAGTCATCCTTGGGGTGGCGGCGGCACTTGGGCCTTCAAATTGGACGAGCCCGGCCATCTATTAAACCAGGCGTTTGGCGGCAAGAACTTCAAACTCAAGGATGAGGTCTATCAGTTCAAAGACCCGTACACGCGCGCCGACCGCCGCGTATTGTTGACTCTGGACCTTTCCGATCCCGCCACCGGCGCGGCAAAAAACATGAAGCGCGAGGACAAGGATTTTGCGGTGGCCTGGATCAAGAACTACGGTGCCGGGCGGGTGTTCTTTTCCAATCTCGGCCATGCCGGCAATGTCTTCATGGAGCCTGCTGTGCTCAAGTTCTATCTGGACGGCATCCAGTGGGCACTCGGCGATTTAGACGCGGACGCCACCCCGAATAAATAAGACGAACCACAACCCTCCAAACCCCAAGCCATTATGACAACCAAACTTTTTTCCGAGCTAGGCATTTCTCCCGAGGTGCTCAAAGCCATTGATAAACTCGGGTTTGAACAAGCCGCGCCTATCCAGGCGGAAGCCATCCCCGCCCTGATGCAAGGGCGCGATGTCGTCGGCCAATCGCAGACTGGCTCCGGCAAGACAGCGGCGTTTGCCGTGCCCGCCATTGAAAAGGTGGATCCCCAGTTGCGCGCGGTGCAGGCGCTGATCCTGTGCCCAACCCGCGAATTGGCGGTGCAAGTCTCCGAAGAGGTTCACAAGCTGGCCTGCTTCAAGCGCGGCGTCATGGCGCTGCCCATTTATGGCGGACAATCGTATGACCGCCAGTTTTACGGCCTTCGCCAGGGGGCGCAAATCGTCATCGGCACGCCGGGCCGTATCATGGATCACATGACCCGGGGCACGTTGCGGCTCGATCAAGTGAAGTTGGTGGTGCTGGATGAAGCGGACGTGATGCTTGACATGGGCTTTCGCGACGACATTGAGTTCATCCTGAAAGCCGTTCCAACCACCCGGCAGACGGTTTTCTTCTCCGCCACCATGCCGCGCGCCATTCAGGAGTTGATTCAAAAATACGCACGCGACCCCCAGAATATTCGCATCGAGCAAAAAACCGTCACCGTCTCCACAGTGGAGCAGGTGTATTACGAGGTGGACCGGCGGTTCAAAGTCGAGTTGATCACCCGTTTGATTGATCTGCACAACCTCAAGCTCGGCATTATTTTCTGCAACACCAAGCGGATGGTGGATGATTTGGTGGACCATTTGAACGCGCAGGGGTATTCCGCCGATCGTCTGCATGGCGACATGAGCCAGGCCATGCGCGACCGGGTCATGAATAAATTCCGCAAATCGGGGTTGGAATTTCTGGTGGCAACCGACGTGGCCGCCCGGGGCATTGACGTCAACGATGTGGAAGTGGTGTTTAATTACGACCTTCCTTACGACGTGGAAGATTATGTTCACCGCATTGGCCGCACGGGGCGCGCCGGGCGCAGTGGCCTGGCCATTTCCTTCGTCGGCGGGCGGGAAGTATTCCAGATCCAGAATATCGAACGCTTTACCCGCATGCGCATCCAGCGCGCCAGGGTTCCCACTCTGGACCAAGTCGAGGAAGCCAAGGCGGGCGCGGTGCTGCATCAAATCCGCGAAGTGCTGGCCGGCGGCGAATATCGCCAGCAGGAGCACCTCGTCGAGTTATTGCTCGAAGAAGGTTTTGCCTCCACCGACGTGGCCTCCGCGTTGCTGCACTTGCTGCAAGCCGGCGACACCCCGGAACCGCCGGCGCGCCGAACCCCCGCCGACCTCAGCCATCTGAATCGCGAGCCCGCTGACCGTCCGGCGCAAGAACCCGCCCGGTCCCGGCTGGCCCCGGAATCCCGCGACGCCCGGCCACCCCAGAAACTGCCCGTCGCCCAGCCACCGCCCGCGCCCCAAGTAAAGCCCACCCCGAGACCTGCGGTCCCGGTGGCCAAGCCCGCGCCGGCACTCCCCGCCCCGGTGGCCAAACCGGTCCCGGCAACATCCGCGCCCGTGGCCAAGCCCGCAACTATTACCCCCGCAGTTATAACTACGGTTATACCCGTAGTTGAATCTGCCATCGCCAAACCTGCCCCCACCCCCATTCCGAAATCCGCACCTCCCATTCCGCGATCCACAATCCGCAATCCGCAATCCCCCGATCCCTTCCGTTCCCCAAAACACAGTCGGCGCACCCCGGAAGGCCATATCCGCCTCTACATGAATGTGGGCAAAGAAATGGGCGTGGCGGCCCAGGATGTCCTGGCCTCCATTCAAGGCGAAACCGGCCTGCCCGCAACCGTCGTAGGTACCATTGACTTGCGTGAACGGCATCTATTTGTGGATGTCGCCGCCGATCACGCGAAAGGTATTATCGCCAAATTGAATCGTGCCAACCTCAAAGGGAACAAGCTCAAGGTGAAGGAAGCGTGATCTGGTTCAGATACCGCTGTTGCGGTGCTGCGCGCTGGAACCCGTGATATTAAGCGCTTAATTCTCTTCAATTTCGCCATGGTGTGCAAATTAGGAGTTCCCATGCAGCTCATGTAATTCGGCACTATAGCGTATGACCTGGTACGGAGCATCGCGGAGGTTGCCGCATGTCGCCGAGCGTGAAAGTTCCCCCCGCCGGACACAATGGCATTTGTTTGAGGTGTTTCTGCAGCCCCACCAAATCTTCCCATCGCGGCGGCTCAGTCAGGCTCTTTTTGTGCTCCAGCGCCCATTGCTCCTTGGTGCCATCAATCAGCCTCAACGAGTTTTCGCAGGCGTGTCTCTGTCGAAAAAGCCGCCGGTCCTTTTCAGCATTCCACAATGAGATGAGCGAGAATATGGCCAATAGGAGATAGGCATAACTTAATCCCGAATCCCGGTCTTGACCGCTCCCTGCACCGGATTTAATGTACTCCAGTATGAGCGCAGGTCATAAAGCAATGCTCCCTAAGCACATCGCCGCCAGTCCGGCGACAGGGAGGGCTGTGGCTAAAAATATATAATTTCTTGTCAGCATTGCATAAACTCATGTCTCGTTTGATAACAGTCAGATGCCGTTGCCTTTGGTTTTTTTCAGTGGTTTGCGCATGGCTTGGCTGTATCGGCGATACCTCCGCGCAAGTGAATTACAGCGGCGGCGCCTACCAGCAGAATTTTGACGCGTTGCCCGCCACCGGAAGTTCGATTTCCTGGGTGGACAATTCGACGTTGCCCGGCTGGTATGCCTGGATCAGCGCTCTCAATTCGCCGCCAGTCACCATCATCCTCGACACCGGCACCAGCACCACTTCCACGGTGTTGCATGATTATGGTTCCAACGGTTCAACGAACCGCGCGCTCGGCCTGTTGTCCTATTCGACCACGTCCGGCGATGTGCTGGTGGGGGTGCGCCTGCGCAACACCGGCGCGGAGACATACCATTCCTTCACGATCCATTTCGATGGCGAACAGTGGCGCTGCGCCAGCGCAGCCGTGCATCCTTTGACCTGTTCCTTCACCACGGACACTCCGGCCAACCTGGGTGACTTCACCGTGAACTGGCAGTGCTGCGGTCAGTTGAACTTTTGCTCGCCGGTGACGAGCAGCAACAGCTTCGCCCTGGACGGAACCTTGGCCCCGAACCGCACTCCGGACATCACGGCCAGCGTCGGCGGCTTTTCGTGGGCACCGGGCACGGACCTCTGGGTCCGCTTCAACAATCCCAACCTGTCTCCCGGCTCTCACGGTCTCGCGCTAGATAATTTTGTATTTTCCGCCAGCACCAACGCGGTGTCCGGCGACGCTAATGTGCCGGCCGACTTGTATAATGAGGCCATTGGCTCGGTCAATTCTCTCGACTATCAACTGCGTCTCGGCGCTGCCGTGACCGTGGCGCAATTGCCGCACGCGGCCTACATCGCGCTGGCCCTCAATTATCCCGATCCCGTCACTGCCGTAACCAAGGCGCAATCGTATCTCAATCAGATGTTCACGATGCAGGACACGAATCCCGTCAGCAGCACCTTTGGCCAATTGCTTTGGACTTCGACCGACACCAATGTGATTGACAGAAACTCCATCGAGTTCAGTTTCAGGCCGCTGGGGGCGCTGCTCAAGCGCTATGCGGACCGACTGGGGACCGATTATATCAACAGCATCAAGCCGATGATCCTGACGGGTCTGTCCAGCTCGCGCGCCCGCAACGTCAGTACCAACTACTCGAACATCTACACGATGCGCATCGCCAACTGGCTGATGCTGGGCGAGGCGCTGGGGGACACCACCACCTATAACGCCGGATTGAGTGCCCTTAATAACTGGATCACCGATTTGGGCAACGAAACCATCCACGAATACGATTCCGCTGGTTATTCCATGGTCACCTACAACAACCTGATCACGGCCGCCAACAACGTCACCAACCCGGTCGCCGCGGATCAACTGCGGGCGCTCGCCAATTATCTGGCGACCGATCTGTCGGCCAACTACTTCAAAGGCCAGTCACGGCTCGGCGGCTCGCACAGCCGGGATTATGATTTTATGAATGGCAACGGTGCGGTGGACCACTTCTACTATCTCGCCGGGTTGCAGGCAAAACTGCCGTCCCTGGGATCGTTTAATGAGGGCATTTACACCTATCTCAACGGGGTTGAAAAGGGCAACCAGCCGCCGCTGGACGTGGTAGCGTGGGGTAACTCGTGGTCGAACCGTATCGTGAAGTCCGTCTGGGGACCAACCAACACCCCCGGCCAGGATCGGTATCATTACCTCACCCCCGATTTCAGCATCGGCAGTTCCGGCAGGTATTATAACGTGACGCAGGACAAAGCCATCGCCGCGGATTTCAATTCCACCTCCGCGTTGCCGCAAGTCAGTCTGGTCTATGATCCTTACGACGCTCCCTATGGCACCATCAAAGTCCTCGAAACCGGGTCCGGGCATATGAAACAGAACCACCTCTATTTCAATTCCGCGAATGTCCAGGACCGGGGCACGATCCTCAGCCTGGCAACGTTGGCGCCCAACTTCAACATCGCCGCGAATTGGCTTGGCCCCTACACCAATCTCTCCAGCGCGGTCGTTTTTCCGGCCCAGGCTGACGCCATCTACTTGGATGGTGTTGCCTTGAACACCAATATCGCCACCAGCGGTTCGGTGGTCGGCATCCAGGAGGGAAATGCCGTGATTGCCGCGCGGTTTTATCGCGTGGATGGCCTAGCTGGCTATGTCCCCACCTACGCTGTGAAATTCGATGGCGGTGCGGCCGCGCGATTTGTCGCCTACCATTATCAAGGTCTCCCAACGACTTTTGACAACACGTACGTCTCTAATCGTGCGATGGTCGGTGCCATCATTGCCGCGCGCCTATGCACCAACGCGTTGGCCGTGACCAATTTTCTCAATGAGGTGAAAATGGCCGCGGTCACGCTGGCCACCAATGGCAACCAGTCCTCAGCCAGTGTGACAATCGGCGGCACGACGCTCGCTACCACGCTCGATGCCAGTTCGGGTGTCGTCGTTTCCCGAATGGTTAACGGCACCAACTACCTGCCGCAGATGTTTTCAATCAATGACGGCAATGCCACCACGCGTGATCTTTTCAACGAGCGTTATAAGCGCATGCTCAGCTCGGGCTGGATCTGGACCCCGTTGAGCGGGGTGACCAACGCTGCCGCCACCTATGCCACCAATGGCGCGGCACCAGTCACCACGGTGACTAGTGGCGACGCCCTGACCACGACGCCGGATGCCGGCGTGTTGGTTCATCGAGCTTTCACCGGCGACGCCGAGGTCTCCGCTCGCGTCAACCAGCAGAGTGACACGTCCACCACCAGTCTCGGCGGGGTGGCGTTGCGGGAAACACTGGATGCAGGCGCTTGCGGGTCGGTGCTCGGGTTCAGCGGCAGTTCCGGCGTGCGCTTTCTCTGGCGGACGACCAATTCCGGTCCGGTCTTATCCATCACAAACACCGCATTCACCAGTCCCGGCTGGCTGCGCCTCCGCCGCGTTGGCAATGTGGTTTCCGCCGCCTATCGAGCGGATGCCGGCAGTTGGCAGCCCGTCGGCAGCGATCAAATCGTGGTCATGAATACCACCCTCTACGGTGGCCTGGCTGCCGCTGGTGGCACCCCCCTCACGCCCGCCAGCACCGTTTTTTCTAATGCCGTCGGTAACGTCATCGCTCCCCTGGCCTCGACAACCACCCTTGTCCGCCACGCCGGCACGGGCACAAACAGCACTTATGGAGATGCCTTGCAGTTTGAGGTGACGGTTTCACCGGCGGCCGCCAGCGGCATGGTGGTGATCCGGGAGGGCGGGCAATATGGAACCGACTTGGGCACCGGTTATTTAACGACAGGAACGACGAACCCGGCCACCGTGACCATAACGGCGTTGAATGCTCTAACTACGGGAACGCACACGAACATTGTCGCGTACTATTACGGCGACGCCACCTATCTCCCCAGTGTGTCTGCCGCCTTGTCTGCGCAGATGGTCGGGCCGAAGACCCTGACGATTTCCAGTCCGGCGGCCAGCAACAAATCATACGATGGCACCACGGTCGCCAACGTCACCGGTAGCTTGAACGGGGTTGTGAGCGGCGATGTCCCAGGCGCGGATGTGTTTTTATTGGGCTATTTTGCCAATACCGGTCCGGGAACCAACATTGCCGTCGCCAGTTTTTTTCTGGGTGGTGTCGCGGCGGCGAACTATTCCCTGACTCCGCCCGGCCATCTGGCGGCGGACATCGTGACCACGGCCATCTGGAACACGGCGGCCAGCGGCCAGAACTGGAGCACGGCGGCCAATTGGGTTGACAATGCGATTGGCGATGGGCAGCTCGCGGCAGCGGATTTCATGTCGGTCAACCTCACCAATGATCCGACGGTGGTGCATCTAGACTCTCCGCGCACGCTGCAAACGCTGGTATTTGGCGACCCGGTCCCCGCGAGCGCGGCCAGTTGGGTTTTGGACAACAACGGCGTGATGGCCAACACTCTGACCCTGGCTGGCACGGCCCCACAGATCACCGTCAATGCGCTGGCTGCCGGACGTTCAGCGACAATCGGGACGGTGGTGGCGGGCACCTCCGGTTTGACCAAGGCGGGCAGCGGCACGTTGATTCTGGCCAACCACAACAGCTATACCGGCGGCACCATGATTTCCGCCGGCACCTTGCAAATCGGCGTCGGTGTCACTCCCGTCATCATGGCTGGCGGAAACATCACCAACAACGGCGTCCTGGTCTTTAACCGTCCCGACAGCGTGGTCGTGACCAACACTATTTCCGGCAGTGGCAGCGTCATCCAGGGGAGCACCAACGCCCTGACCCTGGCGGGGACAAATACCTACGCGGGCGGAACGACCGTGACCAACCTTGGCTCCCTGCTGGTCACCAATGCCGGCGCACTGGGCACCGGCCCGCTCAATTTGCAGACGCGGGCAACCGGCCCTTCCACCACCTTCCAGGTCACGGGTGGTCTCACGATCACCAATGCCATCAACATGGATTCGACGACCGGTCGGGAATTGATCAATGCCATGGGTGGTAACAACACCTTGAGCGGTCCCATCACCATCACCGGCAATGGCAACACCACCGTGGTTTTTCAGGATAATGACCCGGTCAATACCGGCACCACGCTCACCTTCTCCAACACCATCACGGCTTCAACTTTCACCGGCCAGATTTCACTGCGTGGCAATGCGGGGAATTTCGGCCGGCTGGCCGCGCCAGTGTATGCGCCGAACATGAGGATGGATTTCAATGGCAACGCCAATTGGATCATCGCCTCGACAAACAATGTCTGGAGCTACCTGGGCTTTGCCGTTGCTGCAAACAATGGGGGATGGCTGATTTGTGGCGCGGTGAATTGCCTGCCGTCCGGCACCAGAGTGAATTGGGGATCCGGTTCAAGTAACATTCTAGATCTGGCCGGTTATAACCAGACCATCGGCGGCCTGGATTGTTCTACCACCACCACCACGGCGGTGACCAATAGCAGCGCCACGAGCGACGCGGTCCTGACCATTAATTCCGGGGCCAATAGCTATACCTTTTCCGGAACGATCAAAAATGGCGCGACCCACCGGTTGGCGCTCACAATATTGGGGGGCACGACCACGCTGACTGGCTCCAATACCTATAGCGGCAACACGATGGTTGGCCGGGGAAAATTGATCATCCAACAACCCACCCTGGACAAAAATTCAACCGTTGTGGTTTCTAATGGTGCTATTTTGCAGCTCGGCTTTTCGGCCACGAACCAGGTGGGGGCGCTGGTGCTTAACGGCGTGAGTAAACCCCTGGGCGTCTATAACAACACCACCGACCCCACCTACCTCGCTGGCACTGGCAGTCTGCTGGTGGGGGGGGTGTTCCTGCCCGTTATCAGCGGTTCAACCACGTTCACCAACTTCATCACGAGTTATGGCCTGGCTTCGGCAGCGCAGAATTTCGCGGTCACCGGAACGAATTTGACCACAGATATCACTGCCACGGCAGCGCCCGGCTTTGAAGTTTCCACCAACAGCGGTACGCCCTACGACACCACCGCCACCCTCGCCAACGTGGGTGGCTTCGCCAGCGGGCAGATTTATATCCGCCTGTCGGCCACGGCGACGGCGGGCTCATATAACGCCTCCAACATCGTTGTGCTAACCAGCTTGTGGGCGACCGATGTCACCAACACGAGCACCGTCGCCGGCAACGTAGTAAATCAAGCCACACCGGTGTTGACGATCAATGCCACACCGATTGGCTACAATCAGGCTTTGTCGAATTCCAGCCTGGCTGCCAGCGTGGCAACGAATGCAAACAACCACGCGCAGGTATTGGGCGACTTTTCGTTCGCGACCCCGGCGATTGTGCCCAGCCTCGGCACCACGAATGTGGTCGTCATGTTCACGCCGTTTGATTCCACCAATTACACCAGTGTTACCACCAACGTGATCGTGACGTTCAACCAGGCGTTTGCCACGGTCACGTTGTCCAACTTGCGTCAACCTTATAACGGCATGGCCAGGCCGGTGGGGGTCAGCAGCGCGCCGTCCGGGTTGGCGGTGGGCCTGACCTACAGCAACGCGAGTTACGGCATAAGTTCCCGGGCCCCGACCAATACCGGCAGCTACACAGTCATCGGTACCGTCAACGATCTCAATTACTATGGTAGCGCGACCAACACGCTGATCATCGGGTCGGCTGCATTGCACTGGGCGGTCGCCGACGGCATTTGGGACTCGAACACAAGCTTGAATTGGAAAGATGCCCCCGATGCCGGCGTGGCGGATGCCTGCTATCTCGATGGTGACGCGGTGATATTGGATGACAGTGCGAGTGGGGTGCCGCCGATCAATGTGACGAACTCGGTGGTGGTGTGGCCGTCGAGCATCCTCGTCAACGTGACAAACAAGAGTTACAACCTTTCCGGCAATGCCATCACCGGCACCGCCGCGTTGACCAAAAACGGTCCCGGTACCCTGGCGCTCGCGAGCAGCAATAGTTGCAGCGGCAACCTGACGATCAACGGCGGCGTGCTGATGGTGACCAATGGCGGGACGCTCAATTCGCCGCAGGCCACGCTCAATATCGGGGCGCAAGCGGGTGCCAATGGCACGTTGGTGCTGGCCAACAGTCCGGGGGGTGTCACGGTGCAAAAGTTGCTGGCGACGAATGTGGTCTGCGGCGGGCCGACGAACTCCATCTTCAACTTCAATGGGGGGACACTGACGACTTCCAACAGCAACGGACTGGCCTCCAGCATTCTGCTGGCCTCCAATGTGAGCTGGACGGTCAACGGCAACTGGAATATGAACGGAGGCACGAACCTCATCAGCAGCGTGGCCACCAATGGCAATCCGTCCGCCTATGTGTATGTGGGCAATGGAACCAATAATGTGCTGGTGAGCGTGAATGCGAACACGGTCTGGTGGTTAACCATACCGACCAACAGTTTTGCGACCAATAATTTGTCTTTAACGATTGGCAGTGGCAATGCGACCAATAACGTGGTCACGATCAACGGCGGCACCTTGATCGTGACGAACGCTTACGGATTAAATGGCGGCACAATTCCGATCATCGTGGGCGGCAGTGGGGGAGCGGCGGGCAATCAACTGGTCATTACCAACGGGGGTCAGGTTTTCACCAAAGTGCAGGGGAACGGTAATCCGCAATGCGGCAACATTGGTGGCAGCACCGGACCTAATAACAGCTTGATTGTGGCGGGCACCAACGTGGCGGGTCGCAAAGCGACTTGGAATTTCGGTGCAGACCGGTTGAGTATTGGCTTTGGCAATGGGTCCAGCAATTGGGCCTTGGTGGGGCAAGGCGGGGTGATTACGAATGTCAACATATTCACATACGGCAAGTACTCTTCTTTGTTCATCACCAATGGGGGCCAGGTTTTCGCAGCCGCGTGTGTCATTGGACGCGGCGCACTTAACGCCAACCTTGTCGTGGCGGGGGCGGATGTCTCCGGCAGCCCGGCCCTGCTGGCGTTTCCCACGGCCGGCACGTTGACCGTTGGCGGCGGCTCTGCTACCCCAACGTCTCCGGCGCCCGGCACGAACACTCTAGCGGTGGTGGGGCCGGGCGGCCTCGTCACCAATGCCGGCAGCATTAATGTGGGCCAGGACACGAACTCGATCGGCAACCTGCTGGCCATCACCAATGGCGGGAAGGTGTTCAGCACCAGTAATAGCGCCATCGGCTTCGTGGCCGGCTGCAACAGCAACTCCGTAAGTGTCGGCGGCGGCGTTGGCGCCTCGCTGTGGAGTTTGGGCAATGCCGCGCTCACACTTGGCAACAACGCCAACGCGACGAACAACTCGTTGACGCTGCTGGGCGGTGGGGTGCTGTCCAATGTGTCCTCGGTGACATTGGGCGGGGTGAATTCCCGGCTTAGCTTCAACGGCGGGACGCTCGCGGCGGGCACCAATGGTAATTTGATTAACACCAACAACACCGTCTTCAACGCAACGAGCTATGTGCAGACGGGCGGGGCGGTCATAGACAGCGTCGGCTTTACAGTCACGAACCGCTTGCCGCTGCTGGAAGATCCGGGCAGTCCCGGCGGTCGCTTGACCAAACTGGGCAGTGGCACACTGAGCCTCCTGGGCACGAATAACTACAGCGGCGGGACGTCCATCAGCGCGGGCACACTGGCGCTGGCCGGGAACGGCTCGCTTGCCAACACGCCCTCCATTAGTATTGCTGCCGGTGCCGTGCTCAATGTTTCTGGCATCACCCCGGGCGGTTATACTTTAACGGGATCAACTCCCCAGCAGATTCTGTCCGCCAGCAGTAGCTTCGGTGTGGCGACCGTGAATGCGACCGGGAAGGTATTGACGCTCGCTCCGGGTGCTCTCGCCACGTTCAAGGCCGATGGCGCCGCCGGCACGGTGGGGAAGATCAGTGTGACGGGAAACCTGGCCCTCAACGCCAACGCCATCACCGTGGACGTTCTCAACGCAGTTCTGCCCGTTGGCACCAACCGTCTGCTGGGGTGTTCCGGCACCCTGGTCAACAGCGGGCAATTCGGAGCCCCCGCCATTACCGGCATGGGCTTGGGCTCTGGAAAAATTGCTTCACTCAATGTCGTCACCGGTGCTGCGGGTTATGTGGAATTGCAAGTTGCCGCCACTGTGCCGGGGCCGGGCTTTCCTGCGAACGGCATCATCGTTCTGCCGGGGGGCGTTGTTTCCCTGGCGGCGACGGGCACGGTGGGGGCGGCTTATCGGCTCTGGGCCGGAACCAATCTGGCCACAGCGCCGTTGACTAATTCCTGGATGATGCTGACCAATGGCACCCTCACTGTCAGCCCGATCACTATTCAAGATCCAGCGGCAACGAATTACCCACGCCGATTCTACCGTTTCAGCAGCCCATGATTTCAATCAACACCGAAGGTGTCCAGCCCAGCGGTTGAATCAGCAAGGGCAACCGAAGGCAGAAATCCAATCCGGAGGATTGGCAGAAAGTAGGCTGTAACTTAAACCGTGAATACCTGCAACCAGGCGAAATATTTGAGTATCGTTACCTCGCCTCCTGCTCATGCCGGTCTGGAGCGCGACACGATTCTTCCAGCTATATCTCTTTAAGGCTCGGCCTCTGAACTGGCGATCAGTTCATCCAACCTGAAGCATTGGTATCCGCCAGCCTCCAATTGATCCAATACCAGGCTGACGGTCTTTACCAAACGCTCGGCAGGGACGCCGCCATCGTGAAGCAGAAGGATGGCTCCTGGTTGGATACCGCGACCGATGCGTGCCGCAATTATCTCCGGGGATGATTCCCGCTTGTCCAAGCCGCGCACCGTGTAACCGGCCACTTGGAGGCCAAGTTCCCGCATGACCTGGAAGACGCGCTGGTTGGTCAGGCCCATGGGCGGGCGAAACAAGACGGGCGCCCTGCCGGTGATGCGTTGAATCGCCTGTTGGGCATCCGCAATGTCCGCGCGCAGACGGGCGGTGGAAAAGAGGTTGGTCACCGGATTGTGCTGCTGGGTGTGATTTTCCACCAAATGCCCGGCGGCGGCCATCTGTTTGGTCAATTCCGGCTGGGCGATGACGCGCTGGCCAATGCAGAAAAATGCCGCCCGAACGTGGCGCGCCTCCAGCAACGCCAGCAGCGCCGGGGTACTGGCCGGATCGGGACCGTCATCAAAGGTGAGCGCGACCACTTTGCGGCGGGTGGAGACGCGACAGATGCTGGGCCCGAACATCTGCCACTGCGGAAAAGAGACCCCTAGGCCAACACCCAAGCCGGCGAGGCTGAACAGCATGCTAAGCAACGCAAAGGCGGTCACCGGTTCGGCAAATCGCACGATGACAATTTCGAGCGCGAGCGTTGCAAGCAAGAGCCATTGGAACCGGGTGACGAGGCTGTATTTCGGAGGGCGGCTCATGAGTGGCGTTGGGTTATCCAGCCTGAACGCAGCACATCGCTTTCGTACCGGACGGGGATAACGTATAGAGCAAGACCGTGCGACACGGTGATTGCGGCACTGCAGTCGCCGGAAAATCAGCCAGGCAAAGCGCAGGGGCAATTTCACCGCGAACGAGTCCGATGGCGGTGAGAAAACCAAACGCCGAGGCGGCGGGAAATTCCCCGCACGCGTGTTGATAGGCACCGCAAGGGATGGGACGGCCAGCGCGGCGAGCAAGAGCGGCAGCCACCGCGTAGTAAAAAGGTTTCAATTGATGATTCCCATTAAATCCGGTCACCAGCAGGTCCACCCGATCCAGTGTTTCACCATTTTGAGCGAGCGTTTCAATAATCCAATCCGCCTCCGCACAGGCATCAATAGGTTGACCTGCGAGTGCATTGACCCGGCCCAACCGGATACCGTTTACCCAGGCAATGGGTGGTTGGTTTCCAGGATTGCGCGCCAAGGCAAAGACTGTACATCCTTCGCCCGGATAGACAGCCGGTTCCGATTTATTCCCCCAGCGTTGCCCGGTAGCCAGATGGTAGGCATTTAGTTCATCCGCTGCGCCAATCAACATGAGGTCCGCGTGTTGCGTCGCCAGTTCCCGACTGCCATGCCACAAAGCGGCCTCGAACGAGATTTCGCGCTGCACCATCGTGGAATTGAGCCCCGTTAATTCCAGTTCAAGGGCGATTTGCGACGCCAGCGAATTATGCACGGAATTGGTAAAGAACGCCGGGCGCGGTGCGCGCTCGTCATTGATAACCAGGTTTTCCACAAAGGCGGCGGTGTCGTTGAGCGAACCCAGGCCGGTGCCAAACGCCACCCCCGCACGCGCATTGGTGACTCCGGCGGCAGCCCAGCAACGACGGGCGGCAGCCACGGCCATCTGCTGAAGCCGGCCAAGCCGTCGGCGTTTCGCGGGCTCGATCAAGGCATCCGCGCCAAACGGTTTGCACGCCAGCACGGAGACGGTCCCGGCGGATAACGCGGCGGGCATCTCAAACTGCGTGGGCATCGCACCTCCCTGGCGGAAGGTATCCTGAATTTCTGCCAAGGTGCTGCCAGCAGCAGAAGCCGCACCGTACTCGAGAATCGCAAAACGGCCGCAATCCGGCCAGGGGACTTGCCCGTGCTCAACCAAGGTGTTTTTTTCGCCGACCACAGTGGGAACAACGCCCGACTGGCTAATACCCGGCCTCGCCGCATCCGCCCGGGAAAAAACCAATGCCGCGTTATTGCCGCCAAACCCAAATGAATTGCTCAGGATATGCGTCAGGGATTGCGAACGAAACTCAGTAACCGGCCCCCCGCCTGGTAGCCGTCGAGGTAAGGAGACGGACCGTTCCATCCCAAGGCCCGGATCGAGCGTCTCCATCCCGAGATTTGGCGGAACCGCTTGCTCCCGCAACGCCTGCACACAGATCACCGCCTTGATGGCGCCACTGGCCGCCAGAGTGTGACCGAAGAAACGTTTAACCGAGGCAAACGGCGGCACCTGGTCACCAAAAAGTTGACGCAAGGCTTTGGCCTCCATGGCGTCGTTGTCGGGCGTGCCGGTACCATGTGCGCTGACATAGTCAATGCGTGCGGGTTCCAGACCGCTACGCTCCAATGCCTGCCGCATGGCCGCAAGCGCGCCGCGCCCCTCAGGCTGCGGTGCCGTCGCGTGAAACGCATCGCAACTGGCCCCCCAACCGGAGAGCCGCGCCAGGATGGTGGCCCCACGCGCATGGGCGGTTTCTTCCGACTCCAGCACCAACATGCCTGCGCCTTCGCCCAAACTGATGCCGGTGCGACCGGCATCAAAGGGCCGGCACCCTTTCGGATCAAGCAACAGCAACGAGCCAAAGCCATTTAGCGTCAACCGGCACAGGGAATCGCTGCCACCGGTCAGCACCAGGTCCGCTGCCCCTTGCTCAATCAGTTCGGCGGCGGCAGCAATCGCCATGGCTCCGGCGGAGCAAGCGGTGGAAATGGTGGTACAGGGACCTTGTGCCTGCACCATGCGCGCGCATAGATCCGTGCTGCTGGCGCATTCGTGAAACCGCAACGAGCCAAAGCGATGCCGCTTTTCCCGAAGTAATTGGTGAAGGAACTGTTCTGTGCCGCGCATCCCGCCCACGGTGCTGCCGAAAATAACGCCGATGCGTTGCGGGGACAGACCGGAAGAGTTGGAAACTTCAGCCGGATTCAGACCAGCGCTAGAGAGGGCTTCCCGGGCGGCGATCCAGGCCAGTTTATCGGAGCGCGAGCCGCGCACCTTCCCGGCGAGGGCATCCACATCCTCCCGCACCTGACCCACCAAGTGATGACCAAAACGCGGGGAGGAAAAAAGTGTCAGCGGTCCCAAACCGCTCCGGCCATCCCGAATCGCCTCCCACACCCGCCGGCTGCCGCAACCGGCAGCGCAGAGGATTCCGATGCCTGTGACGACTGGGCTGCGCCGGGACATTATTTGCGATTGGCGCAGACGAATTCGGCGAGTGATTGCAGGGAAGCGAACGCTTTATCGGCCACGGCACGCTCCTGGATGAGAATGCCATAGTCCTGTTCGAGCAGGGCCACGATTTCCAGCGCATCAATGGAATCCAACCCCAGACCGACCCCAAATAGCGGGTCGTTGGGCTTGATATCCGCCGGCTTGACCCCTTCCAGGTTCAGCGCCTTGATGATCTTGACCTTCAGCTCTTCAATCAGGGTTTCCATACGTCTATTGCTTCTGTATCTGCGTTCCATTGTTCATATCCACCGGGAAAGGTCAATTTCTCTCTGGTAAGAGCCTGAATAAATCTTGCCGCACGGCTTTGGCAGAGACCTGATATGGATCGTTGAATAGCTTTGGAAAATCTGCCGTCTAACTTGAAAGCATGCGCTATGGATCATAAAAAACACGTAACCGATCACGCCACTCGGGGAAATAGGGTTGTGGCTGCCTTTACCCTGATTGAACTGCTGGTGGTAATCGCCATCATTGCCATTCTGGCAAGCCTGCTGTTGCCGGCGTTGGGGCGCGCCAAAGAAATGGGCCGGCGCATTCATTGCATGAACAATACCAGAAATCTGGGCATGGCGACGCGCCTTTATGTGGATGATAACGATGGCTTTTTTCCACCCCGCACCCGCACCAACCGCTGGCCGACCCTGCTGAAGCCCTGCTACCTGGATTTTAGGATTCTCATTTGCTTGAACGACTTCCAGGATGGACGGGATTTTAGCACATTCTCCGATATTGATACCAATTCCTTCCCGGCCGATGCCGCGCCACGCAGTTATATCATCAATGGCTGGAATGATTATTATCGCACCACGGGCAGTAATGTAACGAGTTATAAGTTCGGTTCGCTTAACATTGCCATGCCGGAAACTTTCATTCAGGAACCGTCGGAAACGGTGGTCTTTGGCGAAAAGGATAAAAGCTCCGGCCATTTCTATATGGATTTCGACATGTATGACGACATCATGCAGTTGGACCAAAACAAACACGCGACCAATGACAAAAACAGCCGCACTGGTGGTTCCAATTATATCTTCGCTGACGGTAGTGCCCGCTTTGTCAAGTTTGGAAAAACCTTGGCCGGTCCTTCCAATCTTTGGGCGGTCGTTGGCGCAGATCGCGCCTTGGGGCTTGCGACGCCTTAAGCCAGCTTATTCCAAATCGCTATCAAGATGGGACTAATTCGCTGGTCTTTTGAGCTGCTGGCTTCGTTGCTCGCTCGTTGCAGACCGCTACGGGTATGCGCCTCGCTCGCGGCTCGCCAGCCGCCCAATATCCTGCGCGCCTTAGCCTCATCTTGAAAGCTCATTGGAATTATTCAAAAATCTCCACGAGTAATCCCGTACGCGCACGAATTGCCTCGGCAAACTGCGCCAAAACATCAGGTTCCAGGGGCGTCGCATACGGTTCCGGGGTGGCGCGCGCAACGGTATAGGCGTGAACAGCCTTGATCTGTGCGCCGCCATGAACGAGTTCCACCAAGCATTGGCAGTAGGCCTCCAATTCCGCCGCTGGCATGGCTTGACCATGCACCCGCAGCAACATGGTCTGGATGATGATGGGGCGGACTCGGGCGGTTTCCAGCAGGTTACGGAGAATACGGTCAAAGCAAACATGGGATCGGTTTACCAGTCGGAAATACGGGTCCGTACCAGCGTCCAGTTTGCCCCAGATTTCCCCCTGATTGGCATCCATGATGGCCAACCCGCGTTTTACATCCACCTTATCCAACCCGGCGGCATCGGTAATCAACACAATTTTGGTTTCGGCCAGCCCTTCGGCGCGTTTGACTCCGGCGACCACGCCCACGCACTCGGCAAAATTGGGAATCATCGTTGGCTCGCCATCTCCACTAAATGCCAAGTCACGGATTTGTTGAGCCAACTCCCGGGTTTCCCCGAACTTGGGCACGATGGTCAACTGGCCAGCTTTGACCATCTGGATCAGCGCCGTCAGCTCCTCGCGCAATTGCGGCACATTCACTTCCTTGGCCTGCCCCGGAATACGGCGATCCACCTCACAATAGATGCAATTAAAGTTGCACACCTTGTCCGGGTTCAAGTTGACCCCCAAGGAAAGCCCGCGCGACCGGCGCGATATCACCGGATAGACAAATACAAAATCGGAGAACCGCCGGTCGTGATCCCGCACAGCGGCTAGCGAACTGGATACCTTTGTTTTGCTCTCAGACACAGCCTAAAGGTAACCCAACTATCGGAAATAGGCACCATCTAAATATACGAGCACCTCACATGCCCATGATCTGGTAACCGCAATCCACGTACAGAACCTGGCCAGTCATGGCAGCCGCGCCATCGCTCGCCAGAAACACGCCCGTTGCCCCCAGTTCCTCGGGCAGCACATTGCGTTTCAGCGGAGAATGCTCCTCGTACTGCCGCAACATTTCGTTAAATCCGGAGATACCGCGCGCCGCCAGAGTGTTCACCGGGCCCGCGCTGATGCAGTTGACACGGATTTTTTGCGGGCCAAGATCGTAGGCCAGATACCGGGTGCATGCTTCCAACGCGGCTTTAGCAACCCCCATGACGTTGTAATGCGGAACCACTTTTTCCGCGCCATAATAGCTCATGGCGATGATGCTCCCCCCCTCGGTCATCAAGGGCGCAGCACGGTGCGCCAGGGCCACCAGGGAATAGGCGCTGATATCGTGCGCCATGCGAAATGCCTCGCGGCTCGTGTTGACAAAGCGGCCTTCCAAGGCCTCCCGCGGCGCAAACGCCACCGAGTGCAGCAGCAAATGCAGTTTGCCGAATTTTTTCCCAACCTCGCTGAACACGCGGTTGATCTCATCGTCGCGGGTGACATCGCACGGCAACATCAAGGTATCCGGGCCAAAGGTGGCCACCAGCTCCTCAACATTTTCCTTGAGGCGTTCACCCTGATAGGTGAAAGCCAGCTTGGCGCCCTGCTTGTGCCACGCCTGCGCAATCGCCCAGGCGATGGAACGCTTGTTGGCAACCCCGAATACGATCCCGTATTTTCCAGTTAGTAATGACATAAATAACGCGGGCTACTTTATATCATGGATTGGCGGTTTGTCCACCTCACAAAAAAGCCTCCTCAAGACCGCATAAAGAAGTTGGCCAAATGCTCCCAAACTGCTACGGTTCCTGTGTGAGCTTTGTTGCAGAGTTTGAAGCCCTGCCGATGACAACCCTGTCGCGGCTGGCACTGTCCACCATGCCCGAAACGGCGCGGGAGATTCTGTCGCGTCCCATCCGGTCACTGGCTGATTTTGCGCGGCTGATTTCCCCGGCGGCCTCCAACGAGTTGGAGACGATGGCCCAAGAATCACAACGTCTTACCCGCCAACGCTTTGGAAAAGTTATCCGGATGTTCGCACCGATTTATCTCTCGAACGAGTGCATCAATAACTGCCAGTACTGCGGGTTCTCCCGGGATAACCCCATCGTGCGCGTGACTTTGAATGTGGAGGATGTTAAACGCGAGGCATCGGCCTTGAGCGCCCAGGGATTTCGCAATATCCTATTGGTGGCCGGGGAACATCCCAAGTTCGTGTCTGCGGACTACTTGGCAGATTGTGTTCGCGAACTGCACGCCGCCACCCCCAGCCTCTCGCTGGAGGTGGGGCCAATGCCAACCGAAGATTACCGTAAAGTCGTCCAAGCCGGAGCGGATGGTCTGGTGATTTATCAGGAAACATACAACCGCAGTGTGTACGCGGAAATGCACACCACGGGTCCGAAACGCGACTTTAACTGGCGGCTGGAAACTCCCGAGCGCGCTTACGCCGCCGGTTTTCGGCGAATCGGAATTGGTGCGCTTTATGGACTGGCCGACTGGCGGGCTGAAGCCATTTGTGTCGCCGCTCACGCCGCCTACCTAATGCGCCATTGCTGGAAGACATTTTTCACCATCTCCCTGCCCCGCCTGCGCCCCTGCGCCGGGTCCTTCCAACCGCGCTCGCAGATGACGGATCGGGAAATGGTCCAACTGGTATGCGCTTTCCGCCTGTTCCTGCCCGATGTTGGTTTGGTGCTCTCGACCCGGGAATCGGCGGCGTTACGCGACGGTTTGATCCCCTTGGGCATCACTCTCATTAGCGCGGGTAGCCACACAGAGCCAGGCGGCTACACGGGCGCTGGACAGGACAAACTGCACCTGACGGAACGGGGACGGTTGAAAGAACTGACTTTGGGGGCCAGCGAATGGGCAGCGGAAGGAACCAATCCAAAAGCCACCGTGCAGTTTGAAATTGCGGATGCTCGCTCGGCTGAGGAAGTCGCTGCCCGCCTGCGACGACTGGGCTACGAACCGGTTTGGAAAGATTGGGACACTGCCCTAACGGCATAAATGACCATGCATGGCACCAGCACACACTGTTTTGCCATGGCGCTGGCGCTGGCCGGTTGGTGGTGCTGTCAAGCTGCGGTAATGGCGGAAACCAACGCCCTGTTACGCGCGGAAACACTCTGCCTGATTTGCGCCAAGCCGCTTCCGCCCGGTACGAATTACCACCACCCGCGTGGTTTCATCTGCGGTCCCTGCTACCTAGCCGGACCGCGCTGCAATTACTGCGGCATCCCGGCCAAAGACAATGCGGTGCGCACCACGGACGGGCGCATTTTTTGCCAGTGGGACGCGCCAGAACTGGTCCTGACCACCGAGCGGGCACAGCAAGTGCTGGACGAAACTCGGAATGAATTGGACCAGCGTTTGGGATCACTGATAAATCTTCGTTATACCAATATTCATCTGTCGCTATTTGACGTGGATTACCGCCGGCGCAACGACGGTTCGCCCAAACCCGATGAAATGCATCAATTAGGGTTTTCCCACACCCGGGACACCGGGGATGGCCTGGTGCATAACATGCTGCTATTTAGTGGGCAGTCCCGCAATGCGACCGCCGGAACCTGCGCCCATGAACTCACCCACTTGTGGATGCACGAGAACGTGCCGGATACGCGGCAGATCGAACCGGACACCATCGAGGCGATTTGTGAGGTGGTCGCTTATCGTTTGATGGTACAACGGGGGGATACCAACCAGGCCGCCCACATCCGCACCAACCGCTACACCAACGGACGGATCATCACCCTCATCGAAGCCGAAACCCGGCATGGTTTGCGACCCATTCTGGATTGGGCAAGAACCGGCGACGAAGCTACGCTGCCGGAGTCTTGGACGGATGGCACCCCACGAGCAACGCCGCCAACCCCAGTACCCGTGGTGATCTATGGCACACCGGACCCACCGACCTTCAACCGTCTGACCTTGCAAGGCATTCTCGGCACCTCGCAACGCCGGATTGCCATGATCAATAACCATTCATTTGAAAAGGATTCTGAATGGGTTTTGCAGATTGACGGACGAGATGTCCGAGTCCGCTGCCTGAACATCGAACCCAAAACCGTGACCTTGCAGATAAACGAGGGCGGAAAACCCGTCACTTTGGAATTACCATGAGCCAAATCATTGCCAACGGCCAGCCGGTGCCGGCCAAACTCCCCTGTACCATCGAAGCATTTTTAATCGCCCAAGGTCTCCTGCCACGCAGCGTGGTGGTAGAGCATAACGGCGAGGCCGTGGCCCCATCGGAATTTCCACAACGCCAAATCCAATCGGGCGACCGGCTGGAAATTGTGAAGATTGTGGCTGGCGGATAATTGTATCCCAAAAACACTGCCGCTCACAATCCCGACAGCATCGGCAGCTTTACCGTGGCGGGAGAGCGGGAGAAAAACTCCTCCGCCTGCCGCGATAACTCATCCAGCGTTTGGGCTTTCGCCAAGCCGTGGTAGAACGCGTGTCCGAACGCGTAATTGGCGGCGAAATACTTGGTGAACATCTTGATCCGCGTAACCGCAGCCTCCGGTGGAAAATCCTCCCGCACGTACTGAAACAATTTTCTCCAAACTTGTGGATAATCCACAGCAATCGTGTTATCCCAAGCGGCAAAGACCCACGGACGCGCCACCGCCATGCGCCCAATCATGATGGCGCTGGCGGTTTGCAAATGCGGCCACTGCGCTTGCACCTGCTCTGCAAAACCAAGGTCGCCATTCGCCACCAACGGCAGTCGTGTCAATGACGCCACCCACGGCACCTGTTCGTGTTGCGCACGCCGTGCAAATTTATCCTCAAAAAAACGAGGGTGAACAATCAAGGCATCCACGCCAGCCGCCTCCAGAAATTCCACCCGTTCACGGAAATGCGTTTGCCACTCCGGCCCACGGCTGCCCAAACGCACTTTGGCGGTCAGGATGCCAGGCCAGTAGCGGCGCGCCTCAGTCACCACCCGGCGCAGAGCCGCAAAATTCTCGAATAGGGCGCTTCCGGCTTCCTTCGCCCGGATGGCCATGGCGTCGCAAGCCAGGTTTAAATCAATCGCCTCAACACCGTTTTCCCCCATCCGCTGAAGAATACGATCCAGAGGATCCCCTGCCCTGGCCATCAACTGGAAGACGACGAAGCCTTCCTCAGGACGGCGACGAAGCCACGGTGATTCTGCGAAGTTTTCTTTGAGAATTTGCCGGGGCGCCAGCATCTCCGTCCAAAACCCGCCACAACCGCCGAGTTCGGCCACCAAACGGCGAAACGCGCTGTGCGTATAGCCAGCCAGCGGCGCACAGAACCTGGCAGGCGCAAACCGCTTTCCCCGAATAACGCAGTGATCAAACATACCGCTATAAAATTACCTTAGCACGCGCCGCAGGTCCAAATATTTCCGACTAGCAGACATGAAAAAAGCCCATGAACCTTTCGATTCATGGGCTTTCAAGCAGGTAACCAGTACTAAAATTAAGCGGGTATCAAAGCTGTTTGACGGCGGCGGAACAGTTGCAAGCCACCATACATGGCCAAGCAAAATCCACCACCCACCAAACCATACGTGGTCGGTTCGGGGGCAGCAAAATCAATGCTCATAGAAGGTGTCCCCAGCACCCCGGCTTCATGCGCATTGAAACCGAAATTATTGTTGTCCACATTGCGAAACAAAATGAAGGTTACCCCGCCATTGACATCGCTGTTAAGAAACTGGGCTAACAGGCTCGAAGTAATGCTAAATGGAACTTTATTAGCTGGCGTGGAACCAAATGAAAAAGACCCCAAATTCTTTAGATTCGCGTTACCGTTAACAATGTCACTTCCAGAATAAAAACCGGTTGAGGCACTCTCCACCCAAGGAGCGGCTATATCCCCCGCTGCACCTTCCGCAATCCCCAACAAGGTGACCATACCACTGGACGACGGGCTCGTTGGCAGATAATACGTCAAATTCAAAGTGGCGGAAGCGACCGGAGATCCAAGCCCCGGCAGAGAGAAGTGGATATAAGCGTATTGAGAAGCCGTGGCATCAGGAGTGGGAGTACCAAACCCATCATCTGAAGTTTTGACGGAAAGAACGTTGCCACTAGGCGAAAGCAGTAGGGGAGCCGAAACGATCGGCACAGGGGCATTAACCCCGTTCGCCCCGTGAAACGTGGCGTCACCATCGGGTCCGATCACCAAGGAAGCTTGGCCACTAGTGCAAGCCAAAATGGCTGCCACACCTGACGTAAAAATCAATTTTTTCATAACAAACATCCACTAATCAGATTCCGTTAACTCACTCAATCTGTACTCAAGGTACCACCCTATTGTTTTTGTGCAAAGGAAATTTCAACGTAATTCCCACCCTGATTGGCCAGTGATTTTCCACCTCTTTACCGCCCTGTGCGTAACCCCATTGGGATTCCCACTACATCTTCGCGCACATCAGTGAAACTAGTCAAAAAGAGGCCCGTCTGTTTCCAGACGGGCCTCCGATGCAATTTATCAAGCGCGGCTCAGGCTTTAGCCAACTCGGCTGCCTTAGCTTCGGCGGGTTTTGCTTCGCCTTCCGTCTTGGCTTTTTGTTCCCCTTCAGCGGGAGCAGGCGCAGGAGCAGTTGACGGCACATCCACCCATTGGATGATGGCCATCTGGGCTACATCGCCTTGGCGCTTGCCAAGTCGCATGATGCGGGTATAACCGCCATTGCGCTCCTTTTGAGCGGGGGCGATTTCCTTGAACAGAATCTTCACCTCTTCCGTTTGATGGAGGCGGGCAACGGCCAACCGACGGGCATGGATGGTTCCTTGTTTGGCAAGGGTGACCATTTTCTCGGCAATGGGGCGGGCCGCCTTGGCCTTGGCCAAGGTGGTGGTCACAGATTTGTGCCTGATCAGACTGCAAACGAGGTTGGCCAGCATCGCGTTGCGATGTTCAAACTGGCGGCCAAGTTTGGCGGTACGTTTAAGATGACGCATAGAGTTCCTTTATTCCTTCTGTGGCAGCTTGGGTTCGGCGGGAACCGGAGGCGCTTCAAACAGATCTGTTTCGAAGTGCATGCCCAAGTTCAATCCCAAGGTTGAGAGCTTCTCTTTGATTTCGTTCAGCGATTTCTTGCCGAAATTACGGTACTTCAACATTTCAGCTTCGGTCTTCATGGCCAACTGGCCGACAGTGGTGATGTTGGCGTTGTTCAAACAGTTGGCAGCACGGACACTCAGCTCAATCTCATTCACGCTCATGTTGAGCAATTTCTTGAGCTTCATCTTTTCATCATCCTGCCTATCGACTACTTCCTCGAACTCAACAGCGTTCTTGTCGTAGCCGACAAACACATCGAGATGATGCTGCAAAATAGCGGAAGCCTGGGTCAGCGCATCGTCGGGCGTAATACGTCCATCCGTGAAAATTTCCATGACCAACCGGTCATAGTCGGTACGGTTCCCTACCCGGGCCGGTTCGACGGCATATTTGACGCGGCTCACCGGAGAAAACAGGGAATCAATGGGAATGACACCGATTACCTGTTCCGCCTTTTTATTTTGGTCGCCCGGACAAAACCCACGCCCCACCTTGACGGTGAGTTCCATTTCAAACTTGCGCTTACGGTCCAAAGTGCAAATGCGCTGTTTCGGGTTAACCAATTCGATATTCTGATTGAGCGTGATGTCGCCCGCAGTCACTTCGCCCTCTTTATTCACGGAAAGCATCAGCACCTGTTCCTCGCGGGAATGCGCCTTGAACAGCACTTTCTTGAGGTTCAATACGATATCGGTGACATCTTCCATCACTCCGTCCACGGTGGCAAACTCATGCATGGCACCATCAATGCGAATCGAAGTAATGGCCGCGCCCTCAAGCGACGACAACAACACCCGGCGCAGTGAATTGCCGACGGTATGGCCGTAACCCGTCTCAAACGGTTCCGCAATAAACTTTCCGTAGGTTTCCGTGGAAGCGGCATCATCTTTCGTCAACCGCTTGGGCATTTCAAATCGCCCTAGTCTTACTGGCATAACAACTGTCCTTTCCGGCAAATTTAATCTGGCTCAACCAGCATTCTCCACTCCCGCCGCCGGGCGAGCCCATGTATTTGCCTTGCTCCATAAAGGAGCGGTTTATTGATTAGCGGGAATAAAATTCAACCACCATTTGCATGTTCGCAATCGGCTGGATTTCCTGCTGGGAGGGAATACGCATCACGGTACCGCGAAACGCTTCCTTATTCAGGGAAAGCCAATCCGGCACGTTACGACTGGTGGCCGTTTCCAAACTTTTCACCGCCATCTGGCGGGAGACGTTATGGTCTTTGACCTCGATGATATCATTCACCTTGAGCGAATAGGAGGGGATACTGACCTTGCGGCCATTGACCTTGATGTGCCCATGGCCAACCATCTGCCGGGCACCAGAACGAGTGTTGGAGAGTCCGAGGTGGAAAACCACGTTGTCGAGCCGCGTCTCCAAAATTTGGAGCATCTGTTCGCCAGTGACACCACGGCGGCGCACAGCCTGCTCGTACACCTTGCGGAATTGGCGTTCCAGCAGACCATAGAAATAACGAAATTTCTGCTTTTCATTCAAGCCCACGCCGTAATCCGAATGTTTGCGGCGGGATTTGGGACCATGAACGCCGGGACCGTAATTGCGGCGTTCCAGATATTTGTCCGGCCCAAAAATGGGCAGACCAAATTTACGATTAATGCGAGTTCGTGGACCAGTATAGCGAGCCATAATTTAATGCCGGTTAACAGGTGTATTTTTCGGGGTTAGACGCGGCGTTTCTTGCGCGGACGACAACCATTATGAGGGATGGGCGTAACATCCTTGATGACCGAAATTTCCAAGCCGATGGCCTGCAGAGCGCGGATAGCGGACTCCCGTCCGGAACCCGGCCCGCTGACGCGAATTTCCACCTCGCGCAAACCGTGCGCCATCGCCTGGCGAGCGGCTTCCTGCGCCACCTGCTGGGCGGCGAAAGCCGTGCTTTTACGCGATCCTTTATAGCCCACGCGCCCGGCGGTTGCCCAACCGAGCACATTCCCCTGCATATCCGTGACACTGACATGCGTGTTATTAAACGTTGCGGTGATGTGCGCAACGCCACTGACAATATTCTTTGAACCCTTGGCCTTGACCACCTTCTTGCTGGCCATATCGTCGCCCAGCAATTCCGCAGCGGTGGGAGCAGTAGCGGCAACGGGAACGCCGGGAGCGGCGGCCACAACAGTTTCCTCAGGTTTGGCGCCGGTGTCCGGGGCTAGGGCAGCCTTATCCTTCTTTGCGGTTTTTTCGGCGCCCTTGTCGGCGGCTTTATCCTGCCCTTTTGGAGTTTGGGCGGCTTCGAGCTTCCCTTCCTTTTTCTGGGGCGCGGGTTTCTTATCTTGTTTCTCTTCAGACATAAGGTGAAATTAGATTAATGAATGCCGGTCTTGGCGTTCGGGTTGCGAGTGACACCGACGGTCTTGCGCGGCCCCTTGCGGGTGCGCGCATTGGTTTGGGTGCGTTGACCGCGCACGGGCAAACCGCGCAGATGCCGGATGCCACGATACGATTTGATGACCTGCAGGCGCTTGAGATTTAAACCGATTTCGCGGCGTAAATCACCCTCAATGACGTACTTGCCCTCTTGAATGGCATGGACAATCTGCGAGAGTTGCTGCTCGGTTAACTCCTTGGCGCGGATTCCCAAGGGAATCCCCGCCTTTTTCAGGATTTCCAAAGCGTTCGTCGGGCCGATGCCGTACACATAACGGAGCGCAATTTCGATGCGCTTTTCACCCGGAATTTCAACACCAATGATACGTGCCATAAATTATATTAAATCTGTTTAACCCTGGCGTTGTTTGTGACGCGGATTCGAGCAAATAACCCGAATCACGCCCTTACGCCGGACGATCTTGCAATTTTCACACAGTTTTTTTACTGACGCGCGCACTTTCATAACCAAATTATTCTTTCTTCCATTCCAACCGCCCTTTGGATAAATCGCAGGGCGACATCGCTGCCATCACTTTTTCCCCGACGGCAAACCGTACTCCCGCAACCACCGCCCGTTTCGGCAGGTGGCCATAGAAGCGGTGGCCGTTCGCCAACACCACGCGGCATAACCGCTCCGACAAAATCTCTTCTACCGTGCCTTCGGCGCGGATGACATTTTCGCCATGCACGTTAATATCTCAGGTTCGGACTCGGTGACCAGCACCGTGTTCTCGAAATGAGCAGACAGTTGACCATCCGCCGTCACTACTGTCCAGCCATCTTTCAAACGTTTTACGTCCGGCCGTCCCGCATTCACCATCGGTTCAATCGCAATGGTCATCCCTGCCCTCAGTTTAGGCGACGATTTGCCGGGTTCCACAAAATTAGGCACCTGCGGCTCTTCGTGCATTTGCCGTCCCACACCGTGCCCGACAAATTCCCGCACGACACTAAATCCACTGCTTTCCACAAACTGCTGAACGGCACGGGATATATCCACCACCCGGTTACCCGCCAGCGCCTTCCCGATCCCTTGTGCGAGCGCTTGTTCTGTCACATCAAGCAACTGCTGCGCTCGCAGATCACATCCGCCCACCGCCACCGTCCGAGCGTTATCCCCAATATATCCATTATAAAAAACACCCACATCCAAGCTTACCAAATCCCCAAAGACCAACCGACGATCACCCGCCAACCCATGCACCACCTGCTCGTTCACGGAAATGCAAGTATGGCACGGATACTTCATCGCCCCAACCCGGTATCCCAAAAACGCGCTCCGCGCGCCATAACTTTGGATCCGCTCCGCAGCAAAGTTATCCAAGTCCCGGGTGGTCATGCCCGGCTGCGCCACCGCCAACGTTTCTTCCAACACAGCCCGCGCAATCTGGCAGGCCGGTCGCATAGCCTCCAAATCCCGTTCGCTTTTTATCACGATCATGGTCGGTACGGAGTTATGCTCTACATGGCGCGCTCCGATTTGATGCTAACCAGACTTAGAAGCGTCCCTTAAGTCGGCCCTTTTTCAGGAACCCGTCATAATGGCGCATCAATAAATGCGTTTCCATCTGCCGCATGGTATCCAACATTACACCCACCATGATCAACATGCTGGTACCGCCAAAAAACGTGGCCACCGCATACGGCACGCTGATCGCGTTATACAACATAATCGGAATGATGGCGATAATCGTCAGGAACACCGCGCCCGCCAGAGTAATCCGGCTCATGGCGTGATGCAAGAAATCACTGGTTGCCTGGCCGGGACGCACTCCCGGAATATAACCATTGTACTTCTTAAGATCATCCGCGATTTGAATTTCGTTAAATTGCGTGGCCACCCAGAAATAGCTGAAGAACAGGATCATCAAGGCATAAACAATCAGGTAAAGTGCCTGTCCTTCACGCAGATGCATACCCATGCCGGTAAAGGTTTCTTTCAGCCATTTATTGTGCATGATACCGCCAAGGAAGGTAAAAATCTTCTCGGGAAACATGAGGATGGCCTGAGCAAAAATAATCGGCATAACGCCCGCATAATTCACCCGTAACGGCATGAACGACGTGCCACCCTGATAAATTTTACGCCCCACCGCCCGTTGCGCATACTGCACGGCAATCTTTCGCTGGGCTTGCGTCACCGCAATAACGCCAGCAACGACCCCGCACAACAGCAGGATCAACGCCACGCCATGGAAGATATTGAACTTCGCCGCCATTTCGGCCGGCGGGTGGAACATGTCAAAGAGCGCCTGTCCTGCCTGCGGCAACCGGGCCATGATACCAATGGTAATCACCAGCGAAACTCCGTTGCCAATGCCGCGCTCCGTGATCTGCTCGCCCAACCACATGAGCAACAATGTTCCCGTAGTCAAAATCATTGTGGTTTGCAACCGATACCACAACCCTGGGTCTTGAACCAATTTACCGGTGAAATTAGGAAATATGCTCGCCGCATTTTCCCAACCGATCGCCATCACCAAGCCTTGCCCTAAACACAGCATCACCGTCAAATAACGTCCATATTGGATGATCTTGGGGCGTCCGCCTTCTTCCCGTGCCAATTTGCTTAACTTGGGAACTACCGCCGTCAGCAATTGCAGAATAATGGTGGCACTGATATAAGGCATGATCCCTAGCGCACCGATGGCACAACGCTCCAGAGCGCCACCGGTGAACATGCTATACATACCCAACAAACCGCCGCCCCCCTGACGGCTCGCATTATCTTCAAAATATTGCGTCAATGCGGCCCCATCAATCCCGGGAATCGGAATCATGGAGATCAACCGGCAAATAGCCAGTACAGCCAGCGTAAACAAAATCCGGGATTTAAGCTCCGGAATTTTGAAGCAGTTGGTAAAAGTGCTTGCGATTTTGGCGAACATGCGTCAAATGGGTGCGCCGAATATCACTTCTTCGCCTCGGGCGTCGCCGCAACGGGTGGCTTGCGGCCCACCGTTTCGCATACGCCGCCTTTGGCTTCGATTTTGGCCTTGGCGGTCGCGCTGAAGGCGTGCGCCGCCACCGTTAATTTTTTCGTCAGATCGCCCCCACCAAGAATTTTGATGCCGGCACTCTTTCCATTCGCCAGACCGGCAGTGCGTAACACCGTTTCATCCACCCGTGAACCGTCGTCAAAGGCATTTAAATCGGCCAAATTTACCGGTGAGTAAACTGTGGCATGACGGGCATTATTAAAACCACGCTTGGGAACGCGCCGGATAAGCGGCATCTGACCGCCTTCAAAGGTGCTGCGAATTGAACTCCCGGAGCGGGCGGTCTGGCCTTTGCCGCCGCGACCGCTGGTTTTGCCGTGACCACTGGATTCACCTGAACCCAAACGCTTACGGCGATGCTTGGCTCCCGGACGAGGTGTGAGATTGTGTAAACGCATATTACTTTACAATGTTTGTCGGTGCGACCGGTACAACCGGTACGGTGGATATCGCCGGCGCGGCGACGGGTTGCTGCCCGCCAGTTGGCGGCAGGAGGGGCACCGCCTGCGGTTTCTTGATTTCCAGACCACGGCTACGATAAATATCTTCGCGCAAACGCAGTTGTTGCAGCGCGGCCAAGGTGGCTTTGACCACATTGGCGGCATTCTTGGACCCGAGTGATTTCGTCAGCACGTCATGCACTCCAGCCGACTCCAAAACCGAGCGCACCGTCTTGCCGGCGATGATGCCTGTGCCAGGCGAAGCCGGGCGGAGCAACACTTTGGCGCCACCATAAGCGGCGTACACTTCATGCGGAATGGTGGCATCCTTGAGTGATACCGACACCATGCGGGCTTTGGCCACTTCCCCACCCTTGCGGATGGCATCAGCCACCTCGCCAGCCTTGCCCAAGCCAATCCCCACACGGCCTTTCCTGTCTCCGGCAACCACCAGCGCGCTAAAGCTGAACCGGCGGCCGCCCTTGACGACTTTGGCAGATCGGTTGATGAATACAACTTTTTCGGCTAGCTCATCGCCCTTGCCATCCGAACCGTCCCCATCACCGGGACGGCGACGACGCGGACCGCGATCACGATCTCCGCGACCGCCGCCACGCATACCGCCGCGCCCTTCGCGAACGGGTTCCTTGACGACTGAGGTTTCGGGCAACTTGGTGCCTACGTTTGATGGTTCGTTATCTGCCACGGTTAAATCTCCTGGTTAAAATTAGAACTTGAGTCCAGCCTCGCGCGCTGCACGGGCGAGTGCCGCCAGCTTGCCATCCTTGCCCACCAAAACCGGCTTGCCATCCTTGCCGGTTTCAGTTTTCGCGCCACGATACTTGGAAGATCCGCGATCGAATACCACTGCCACAATTCCCTTGGCCTTGGCCATTTCACCCGCCAACTTGCCAATCGCGATGGCACTGACAACATTCGCGGCCAGTTTTTCGCGATTAGGCGCTATCTTGCTGGTGGTGGACAGCGCGACGAGCGTCTTGCCCGCCACGTCGTCAATAAATTGCACGTGAATATTGCGACCAGTGAAACACACGCTCATGCGCGGGCGTTCCGCCGTTCCAGAGATCTTGTTGCGCACCCGAAAGTGGCGCAATTTTGCCAGACGATGTTTGACTTGGACTCTCATGTATATCTTGCGGCCACGGTCTTGGCCGTGACCAATTAATCCTGATTATGACAATGGTTATTGGACGGTCTTGCCTTCCTTACGGACGACCTTTTCACCCACGTAACGCACACCCTTGCCCTTGTAAGGCTCCGGCGGGTAGAAGGATCGCAGTTCCGCTGCAACCTGACCCACCACATGCTTGTCAGGGCCTTCCACAGTAATTTTGGTGTTTTCCTCGACCGTGACCTTGATTTGGTCCGGAATATTATAATTGATGGGGTGCGAATAACCCAAGTTCATGGTAATGACCTTGCCCGCCACCGCAGCCTTGAAGCCAACCCCTTGAATCTCCAGCTTCTTCATAAAACCCTCCGCTACGCCCTTGACCATGTTATTCAGCAGGGCACGTCCCAGCCCATGCATGGCCTTGGCTTCGGCGCTCTCACCTTGGCGGCTAACCAGCGCTTTGCCATCTTGAATGGCAACGGTGGTGTGCGGCGGCAGGTTAAAATTCAATTTGCCCTTGGGGCCTTCGACCGAGACTTTCCGCCCGCTGACCTCGACTTTGACCTTCGGCGGAATACCGATCGGTAATTTTCCAATGCGTGACATAATTCTAAGGTATATAAGTTACCACACGTAGCACAATACTTCGCCGCCCAATTTGTTTTTGCGGGCATCGTTGCCGGTCATGACGCCTTGCGGCGTAGATAGCACGGAAACTCCCAAACCGCCCCGCACGCGGGGTACTTTATCCGCGCCGACATAACAGCGCCGGCCGGGCGTACTGATGCGGCGAAGCCCCTCGATGACGCCCTTGCGCCCCTGGTACTTCAGCTTCAGCTTCAGCTTTTTGATGCTCTTTCCTTCCACTTCGCAATCGGCGATATAGCCTTCCCGCTTCAGGATGAGCGCAAGGCTCTCCTTCAGTTTGGAATGCGGCATATCCACGGTGGGCAACAACGCCAAACTGGCGTTGCGAATGCGGGTTAACATGTCAGAAATCGGGTCGGTCATAACCGTATCAAATGTTCCATTACCAACTGGCTTTGGTGACGCCGGGGATGAGTCCATTCAGCGCCAACTCCCGGAACGTGAGGCGTGAAACGTTGAATTTGCGAATGTACGCGTGGCGACGTCCCGAGACGGCGCAACGATTCACCACCCGTACTGGGCAGGCGTCCTTGGGCAATTTTGCCAGTCCGGCATAATCGCCTTTAGCCTTGAGTTCCGCACGAACAGCGGCGTACTTTTTAACGGTCCGCGCTTTGCGGTTATTCCGTTCAATCCAGGATGTCTTGGCCATATCGTTTATCTTCCTTCTGCAAAGGGCATGCCCATGAGTTTCAACAAGTCCAGCGCTTCCGCGTTGGTAGGCGCGCTGGTGACAATTGTGATGTCCATGCCTTGCGTGCGTTTGATTTTATCGAGTTCAATCTCCGGAAAAATCGTCTGCTCCGCGACGCCGAGCGAATAGTTTCCACTGCCGTCAAAGGACCGGCTGGAAATCCCGCGAAAATCGCGAATGCGCGGCAACGCCGCCGCCACAAGCCGGTCGAGAAACTCATACATCACCTCGCGACGCAGCGTGACATAACAACCCACGGCCTGTCCCTCGCGCAGTTTAAAGTTGGCGATGCTCTTGCGAGACTTGGTGATCACCGGTTTGCGTCCAGTGATCATGGTCAGGTCTTTGGCGGCATCATCCACCGCGCTCTTTTCCAGCGAGGCGGAGACCCCCATGTTAATGACGATCTTTTGTATCCGCGGCACTTCGTGGATGTTTTTGTAACCCCGCTTGGCCTTAAGGGCCGGGATCACTTCGTTAACGTATTTTTCCTGTAATCTTGGTTTCATTGCGCGTTCAAGCAGTTATGGTGGTCGCGTTGCTTCGGTTGTTTGGCCCTCAGGCCTTCGCCGCCGGTTGGACGGCGCCGCGTTTGGCAGCACGCGCGTCATAGCGATCGGCGCGCATCACATTGGACATATGCACCGGCGCCTCGCGTTCCATGATGGTGCCTTGCTGCTGTGCGCCGGCCCGCCCCTTTTTCAGGTGGCGCTTGACCATGCGCACCCCTTCGATCAGGACGGTTTGTTTCAGCGTCTGTACTTCAATGATGCGACCGCGCTTGCCTTTGTCGGCACCCGCAATCACCACCACTTCATCTGCTTTTTTAACGTGAGCTGTCATATCAAACGACCTCCGGGGCCAGGGAAATGATTTTAGTAAATTTCATATCGCGCAATTCGCGGGCAACCGGGCCAAAAATACGGGTTCCGCGCGGATTGCCCTCTTTGTCGAGGATCACAATGGCGTTGCTGTCAAAGCGCAGGTAAGAACCGTCGTTCCGAGCAATGGCCTGGCGGGTGCGCACAACCACGGCATCCACGACCTCACCCTTCTTGACCGTACCATCGGGAGCCGCTTCTTTGATGTGCGCCTTAATGATGTCGCCGACATGGGCATAGCGCTGGTTGCGGTGCAGTACACCAATGGCCGCCGCGCGCTTGGCGCCGGTATTGTCGGCCACGTCCAATATGGAGCGAATTTGTAACATATCCTAGATTCCTTATGCCGCCGAACCGGCGGCTTCGGTATTGCGTTCCACCACTTCCACCAGTCGCCATCGTTTCAACTTGGACTGCGGTCGGGTTTCTTGAATGCGCACGACATCGCCTGGCTTGGCTTCACCCTTTTCGTCGTGCGCGTAAAGTTTCTTGTAACTGGTGACCACTTTTTTAAACTTCGGATGCGGGAAACGGCGTTCAACGCGCACCACAATGGTTTTGGCCATTTTGGAGGCAATGACACTGCCAACACGCTCTTTGCGGTTACCACGGTCAATCTGGTTATTGGCGTCAGACATAATATTTTATCAGGCCGCTTTTTTCTTCGTCAGTGTGGAAATTTGCGTCTCGACCCGCGCAACGTCCCGGCGCAGCGTACGCAACTTGGACGGTTTTTCGAGCTGGCTGCCGGCTTGCTGCAGGCGCAGGTTAAACAGTTCCTGGCGCAGCTCGCGGCCTTTGGCCTGCAGCTCCACCAGCGTCAAATCTTTTAATTCAGACATCTTCATAGGCATCAACCTTCTAGGCGTGACGGTGACGGGAGATAAACTTGGTGTGAATCGGCAGTTTGGTGGCCGCCAAGCGAAGCGCTTCACGCGCAATCTTTTCCGGCACCCCGTCCAATTCAAACAGTATGTTCGCTGGCCGGATGACCGCCACCCAAGATTCCAGCGGTCCCTTGCCGTGACCCATGCGGGTTTCCAACGGCTTTTTAGTGTATGACTTCTGCGGAAACACGCGGATCCACAACTTGCCGCGGCGTTTCATATAACGGCTAATGGCCACGCGTGCTGCCTCCAATTGCTTGGTATCAAGCCAGCAACGCTCCAAGGCTTGCAGCCCAAACTCGCCAAACGCAACCGTATGGCCGCGCGACGCGATCCCGGTGCGGCTGCCCCGGTGCATCTTGCGAAACTTGACTCTGGCTGGAATCATCGACATATCAAAATCCTCAGGCTAATTTCTTAGTTGATGGCTGGGGCGGGCGCAGCCTTTTCTTTGTTTTTACTTTCCGGCTTGTTTTCACCCTTGCAAACCCAGCATTTAATGCCCAGCTTGCCATAAACGGTGCGGGCCTCGGCGAACCCGTAATCAATATTGGCGCGCAGGGTATGCAACGGCACCCGGCCTTCCAAATATTGCTCAACCCGCGCCAACTCGGCACCGCCCAAGCGGCCCGCGCAACGAATGCGAATACCTTCCGCGCCAAAATCCATCGCGGTTTGCACGGCTTTTTTCATGGCCCGGCGGAAGGAAACCCGGCGTTCCAATTGCAGCGCAACGTTTTCGGCCACCAACTGGGCATCCGTCTCCGCGTTCTTAATCTCTTGGATGTCCACGTAAATTTCTTTCCCAGTCATTTTGCCAAGCTCTTCCTTGAGCTTGTCAATTTCAGCACCCTTGCGGCCAATGACCACGCCCGGACGGGCGGTGAAAATCGTGATGCGACAACGATTGGCGGCGCGCTCAATCTGAATTTTGGGTACCGAGGCCCCTTCCAAGCGTTTCTTTAGTTTCTCGCGGATGATATAATCCTCGGCGAGTAATTTGCCGAACTCCTTCTTTTCGGAGTACCACTTGGAGCGCCAGTCTTTGTTGACGGCGAGGCGCAAACCGATTGGATTTGTCTTTTGACCCATAATGTTACTCGTCAGAAACTACGATTTTAATGTGGCAACTGCGTTTGATGATGGGGCCGGCGGAACCACGGGCTTTGGGGGTGAAACGCCGGATGCTGCGGGCCGTCTGGGCCACCGCCTCTTTGACGTATAACTCCGCCGCCTTGGCCTCGAGATTGTTCTCGGCGTTGGCGATGGCGGATTTAAGCGTCTTCGCCACCGCGCGGGCTGATTTGCGCTGCACCGCAGCCAGTTTGGCCTGTGCGACCGCCACGGGCAGACCTTGTATCTGCCGGGTGACCTCGCGCATCTTTTGCGCCGCCATCCGTACGTTCTTGGTGATTGCCTGAACTTCCATACGTTTACTTTGCCTCCGCTTTGGCCGTGTGAGCGCCGTGCTTTTTAAAGGTCCGGGTTGGTGAAAACTCGCCCAGCCGATGGCCGACCATGTTTTCCGTGACAAACACAGGGTTGAAAATTTTACCGTTATGCACATTGAAGGTGAGGCCGACAAAATCCGGCGTGATCACCGATCGGCGCGACCAAGTCTTGATCGGCGTTTTGGACTTGGCGTCCTTAGCCTTCACAATCTTGTCCATCAAGTGGCCGTCAATGAACGGACCCTTTTTTATTGAACGTCCCATAATCGTCAGCTCAAATTAATTATTTATGTTTCATTGGCCTGCCATCCCGGCGGACCAAAATCATCCGGTTGGAGAACTTGCGTTTCACGCGGGTACGATAACCTTTGGGCATCTTGCCATAGGGCGAGCGGAGTTGCAACCAGCCACCGCCTGATTTGGACTTGCCTTGACCACCACCATTGGGATGGTCCACCGGGTTGCGCGCGACACCACGGCTAATCCCGCGAATACCGCGGTGACGGGAACGGCCCGCCTTGCCCAGCTTGATGTTTTCGTGCTCGGAATTGCCCACTTCGCCAATCGTGGCGTAGCAATCTTCGCTTACTTTCCGGATTTCATTTGAAGGCAGCCGCACCAAGGCGTAACCTTGGTCGCGCGACATAAGCATCGCATGGCTGCCAGCGGTCCGCACCATCTGCGCACCCTTGCCATGAATCATTTCCAGATTATGGATTGGCAACCCAACCGGCACCGACTTCAGCGGCAGACTATTACCTACTTCCGGGGCGGCGGTGGGCCCGCTCACCACTTTGGTTCCCACCTTCAAACCGTTGGGCGCCAGAATATAGGTCTTTTCGCCATCCGCGTATTTGAGCAGGGCCAAACGAGCGGAACGACGCGGATCATACTCAATGGCCTCGACCACCGCTTCCATCCCATGCTTTTTACGTTTGAAATCCACAATGCGGATTTTCTGCTTGTGCCCGCCGCCAATGCCACGCGCCGTCACCCGGCCATAGCAGTTGCGACCACCGGTTTTTTTGCGGGTGAATACCAGGTTTTTTTCCGGACGCGACTTGGTAATTTCGTCGAACGAGGATATAGTCATCCAGCGTCGGGACGGCGTCAACGGTCTGTAATTTTTAACAGCCATAACTTAGATGCATTAGGTCAGGTTGATGCGGTCGCCATCTTTCAATTTAACGATGGCTTTTTTCCATTCGTTGGTCCAGCCGCGTTGATGGGTGGATTTCCGACGAATCTTGCCGCGGACGCGTTGGGTCATGACTTTCATCACTTTGACCTTGAAAAGTTCCTGAACGGCCTGCCGAATCTGAGGTTTCGTCGCGCGCGGATCCACCACCACGGTGTACTGGTTGTCCGCAGACTGCCGGGTGCCCTTCTCGGTCACACGCACGGTTTTAATGACTTCAAACGTGTTCATGGCTTTGATTACTTGCTAAGGCGCTCCTCGACCTTCTCGAACGCGAGTTTGGTAAAAACAATCTTATCCGGGCGCAACGCCTGGTAGGTGTTCAGATCGTCGCTGGAGACGACCTCCACATTGGGCACATTCCGTGAAGCCAGACGTAAATTTTGATCCATCGCCTCGATCACGAGAACTACCGATTTTGTCACACCCAAGGCCTTCAAAACGGCTACAAAATCCTTGGTTTTGGATGACGTCAACTTCAGGTCGCCGACAATCAGCACATCGCTGGACTTCAATCGCTCACTCAACGCCTTGCGCAAAGCCAGTTGCTTGGTGGACCCGTTCACTTTTTTTGTAAAATCACGCGGTTTCGGGCCGAACACCACGCCACCCCCGCGCCACAACGGCGAGGCAAATGAACCAGCGCGCGCGCGACCGGTGCCCTTTTGGCGCCATGGTTTTTTGCCCGTGCCGGCGACATCACCCATGGTTTTAGTACAGGCGTTACCGCTGCGCTGAGCAGCTTGATAGGCGACCACGGTATCGTGTACCGCTTGGGTTCCCTTGCCGTTGGCAATTACCGGCAGCTTTACTTCAAACTCGCCGACATCTTTGCCAGCTAAATCTTTAATTGTGAGTTTCATGGCAGCTTACTTCTTTGCGGGGGCGGTGGCAGCAGCGGCCGGTTTCGCGCCAGCTTTACTTTTCTTCAATGGTTGAGCCGGGCCTTTCTTAACCGTGCCTTTGGGCATTTTTTTCGATTCGCGAATGATGACGTAATCGCCTTCCGCACCGGGCATCGAGCCCCGAATCAAAAGAATGTTGTCATCCACGAGCACCTGAACGACTTCCAGATTCTGCACCGTTCGTTGTACCTGTCCCATGTGGCCGGGCATTTTCATACCACGACGCACCGTACCGGGAAACAAACGGCAACCAATGGCACCACCTCGTCGATGCCAGCCCTTGGCACCATGGGTGCTATCACCGCCGGCAAAACCATGACGCTTGACCACACCTTCAAAACCGCGCCCCTTGGTGACGCCAATGGCATCCACAAAGTCACCGACGGCAAACAACGTGGCGCCCACTTTATCACCTGGTTTGACGCTCGCCGTGTAATCGCGAAATTCTTTGATGTACTTAACCGCCACACCATTGTGCCTCTTTATGTGCCCCATCAATGGCTTGGTGACCCGGAATTCTTTTTGATCGTCAAAACCCAACTGCACTGCTTTGTAGCCATCGCTCTCGACGGTCTTGCATTGCAGCACATGGTTGGGGCCGGCAAGCACGACAGTCACGGGCGTAACGACGCCCTTGGCGTCATATACGCGGGTGTGTCCCAGTTTTTTTCCAATGAGTCCCAACATAACAACAATTAAATTTTAATGGTGATATCCACTCCCGCCGGGAGGTTCAATTTCTTCAGTTCGTCCACGGTCTTGGCGGTTGGATCAATAATATCCAGCAGCCGCTTGTGCGTGCGCTGCTCGAACGATTCCATGGACTTTTTATCGGCGTTAGGAGAGCGATTCACGGTAAAGCGCTCAATCCGGGTCGGCAGCGGAATTGGGCCCGCAACTCGGGCACCCGTGCGCTTCACGGTCTCCACAATTTCATGCGACGATTGGTCAATGACCCGGTGGTCAAAGGCTTTTAAACGAATACGAATGCGTTGTCCAGGCATATAAAGAACAATTTAATTAAATATGGTTAACTGCGCGCGGCGGGCTTGTTTTTACTGGAATCCAGCACTTTTTCCAGAATGCTGGCCGGCACTTGTTCAAATGTACTCGGCTCCATCGAGTACGAAGCGCGCCCCTTGGAAAGGGACCGCATTGCGGTGGCATAGCCGAACATTTCTGCCAGCGGCACTTTCGCGGTAACAATCGTGGCGCCACCCTTGGCTTCAATGTTGTGGACATGGCCGCGACGGCGACTGATATCGCCCAGAATATCACCTTGATATTCGTCCGGGGTGGTCACTTCGACCTTCATAATCGGCTCCAGCAAAATCGCGCCAGCTTTCTTGAAGGCGTCTTTCAAGGCAAAAATACCCGCCATCTTGAACGCCAATTCAGTGGAATCCACCTCGTGGAAGGAACCGTCCACGATGGAAATCTTGAGGTCAATCACCTGATAGCCGGCGTACACACCCGACTTGACCGCTTCATTGAGACCGTCAATAACCGGCGAGATGTATTCCTTGGGAATCGTACCACCCACGACCTCATTTAATATTTCGATCCCCTTGCCTCGTTCATTGGGCACCACTTTAATGCAAGCGTGACCGTATTGACCACGACCACCAGACTGCCGGATGAATTTACCTTCACCTTCCGCCATCTTAGTGATGGTTTCGCGGTAAGCAATCTGCGGCGCGCCGGCGTTGGCGTCCACCTTAAATTCACGATGCAGCCGATCCCGGATAATCTCAAGATGCAACTCACCCATGCCAGCAATAATCAATTGGCCGGTCTCATGATTGGTTAATACCTTAAACGTGGGATCTTCTTCCGCCAAGCGCTGCAACCCTTCGGAAAGCTTATCACGATCCGCCGTGGTTTTCGGCTCGACCGCCATGCTAATGACGGGCTCTGGGAACGTCGGCGGCGACAGCGTTACTTCAAAGTCTTCATTCACCAGCGTATCACCCGTGGTAATATTTTTCAAACCGACCAACGCGGCAATATCACCGGCATACACGGTATCCACATCAATCCGCTTATCCGCCTGAATGATCATCACCCGGTTGACGCGCTCGCGTTTGCGAGTGCGAGGGTTATAGATAATTTCGCCTTTTTTCAACGTTCCACTATAGACCCGGAAGAAAACGAGCTTACCCACGTAAGGATCGCTCCACAACTTGAAGGCCAAGGAACAGAATTTGATATTATCGTCGGAAGGGACTTCCACTTTATTATCCGTGCCTGGCTCGTGGCCGATGGCCGCCGGGATGTCAAGCGGCGAAGGCAGGTAGTCCACGACCGCATCCACCAACATCTGCACGCCGCGCTTGCGAAACGCAGATCCTGGCATCACGGGTATCAGTTCAATTTTGCAGGTCAACCGGCGGATAGCGTCCTTCAAGGTGGCGGCATCCACGGGTTTATTCTCGATCACCAACGCCGCGATATGCTCATCTTTGTTGGAGACGGCATCAATTAATTCGGCCAGCGCAAGCTGGGCGCGCTCTTGATCTTCCGCCGGAATTTCTTCGACGGTGTACTTCAGCCCGGGCTCATCCTCGGTATCATATTGGATGGCTTTTTGATTCACCACATCAATGAGGCCGTGAAAATGGTCTTCCTTGCCGATTGGAATATACACGGGATAGGCATACGCCTTGAGCTTTACCCGCATGTCATTCAGCGCGTTTTCAAAATTCGCGCCAGTACGGTCCATCTTATTGATGAACGCGATACGGGGAACCCCGTACTTGCTGGCCTGACGCCAGACGGTTTCCGACTGGGGCTGCACGCCGGCAACTCCGCAGAACACCGCGACCGCGCCATCCAACACGCGCATGGAGCGTTCCACCTCTGCGGTGAAATCCACATGGCCAGGAGTGTCAATAATGTTAATTCGATGTGGCATCCCGGTAAAACTCTTGAAGATGCCGTCGTTCTTCTGGGTCCAATAACAGGTGGTGGCGGCGGAGGTAATGGTAATCCCGCGCTCACGTTCCTGTTCCATCCAGTCGGTGACGGTGTTGCCGTCGTCCACATCACCCATTTTGTGAATGAGTCCCGTGTAGAACAGGATGCGCTCAGTAGTTGTCGTCTTGCCGGCGTCAATGTGCGCCGCAATACCGATATTTCGCGTGCGCTCCATCGCGTACGGCCGGCTGGACGAACTTACTGATTTTTTTTCCGTTACTTGCATTTACGTTCCAATCTAAATTTTTCGTTATAACACAATAAAAACGCCCCGACACATTGCGACCAGCGGGGCGTTGCAACTCTGACTACCAGCGGAAGTGAGCAAAGGCCTTGTTCGCCTGCGCCATCTTATGCACTTCGTCGCGTTTACGAATGACGTTCCCCTGCCCTTGATAAGCTTCCATCAATTCGGCGGCCAGCGCCTCTTTCATCGGCGTGCCTTTGCGGGCATCCGCCGCCGCCACCAACCAACGCACCGCGAGCGACACTTGACGGTCGGTGGTCACTTCCATGGGCACCTGATAGGTGGCTCCGCCCACCCGGCGGGCCTTGGTCTCAATTCGCGGCTTCGCATTATCCACCGCGCGCTGCAAAATTTCCAGCGGGTTGGCCTGCGGATTCTTGGCGACCAGTTGGTCGAAGGCGCCATAAACAATCCGCTGGGCGGTGCTCTTGTTGCCGCTTTTCATCACGGTGTTCACCAGGCGCGTGATCAGCGTACTGTGAAACTTGCTATCCTCGTGCAAAGATCGTTTGGTGGCTTGTCGGCGTCGAGACATGCGGTCGTTATTATTTAAAGGTTAAATCGTTTAAAGGTTTCAATGTCCAACTCACGCGGCGGCCGTATTCGTTTTCGCGGCGGCGACCTTGGCATCCTTGGGCCGCTTGACTCCGTACTTGGAACGGCTGACCCGGCGCTTTTCCACGCCTGCAGCGTCCAAGGTGCCGCGCACAATATGATAACGCACACCGGGCAAGTCTTTCACGCGTCCCCCGCGCACGAGCACAATTGAGTGCTCCTGCAGGTTGTGACCTTCGTCCGGGATATAGGCGATGACCTCATACCCGTTGGTCAGGCGCACCTTGGCGACCTTCCGCATGGCGGAGTTTGGCTTTTTTGGCGTCCGGGTCATGACCTGGATGCACACGCCACGGCGGAAGGGCGAACCAGCCAGGGCCGGAGCCTTGGACTTGCTCTTCAGTTTCGCGCGTCCTTTACGGACAAGTTGGTTAATCGTCGGCATTGCAAATTTCTTTTTCGGTGATACACCCCTCTCCCCACTAGGGGAAAGGAGCGCGGATTATTATCAAGTGTGCGTTAAGTTGCAACAAATATTTTGAGTTTTTTTTGCACTCGGTTTTTCACGGCCGTTTCAGGCCCCGCCCGGAACCACCGGATCCGGGGTTCCCAGCGCCTGCGCCAAGGCCGAAACTGCGGCGTTCTCGACGGGCGCGGGCTCCGGCTCCGGTTCCAGTTCCACCAACGGTTTTAGCTTGATATTCCGGTGCATATCGTAGCCGGTGCCGGCCGGGATGATGTGACCCATGATCACATTTTCCTTGAAACCCCGCAAGATGTCTTTGCGGGACGTGACCGCCGCCTCGGTGAGCACCCGCGTGGTGTCCTGGAAGGACGCCGCGCTCAGGAAGCTGTCCGTCTCCAGCGACGCCTTGGTGATGCCCAGCAGCACGGGCTGGCACTCGGCGGGCTTGCCGCCCATTTTCTCGACGCGCTGGTTTTCCACCTCGAACGCGAGCTTCTCAATCTGCTCGCCCCAGAGAAACCGGGTGTCGCCGGGCTCGGTGATGCGGATCTTGCGGAGCATCTGGCGCACAATGATTTCAATGTGCTTGTCATTAATAGTTACACCTTGCAACCTATAAACTTCTTGCACTTCATTCACCAAATGTTCCTGCAACTCCTGCGCGCCGCAAATGTCAAGAATTTCGTGCGGGTCAATGGGACCTTCCGTCAACTGCTGGCCCCGCTTGACATAATCGCCCTTGAACACGATGACGTGCCGGCCGATCGGGATGAGGTGCTCTTCCTCCTGGCCCGTCTGCGGATCCTTGATGACAATGCAGCGCTTGCCGCGCACGCTTGCCCCAAAATCCACCAGCCCGTCAATCTTGGAAATCTCCGCCGCGTCCTTTGGCCGGCGCGCCTCAAACAACTCGGCCACGCGGGGCAGACCGCCGGTGATGTCCTTGGTCTTCGCGGTTTTGCGCGGCGTCTTGGCCAGCAGTGTGCCGGCCTTGATCTTATCATCCTCGGACACCACGATATGCGCCCCAGACGGAATCGGATAAAACGCGATGGGCTCGCCCGCCTCGTCACTGACCACGATTTGCGGGTGCAAATCCTCCTTGTGATCAATGATCACCATGGCCTCCTGGCCCGTGGTTTCATCCATTTCCTGTTTCATGGTGACTCCCTCGATGATATCGTGGAACTTCACCTTGCCGGATTTCTCGGAGAGAATCGGGACATTGTACGGATCCCATTGGACAAACGGCTCGCCCTTGCGCACCCGCCCTCCGTCCTTCACGGAAATCACCGAGCCAATGACCAGATTATGCGCTTCCAATTCCCGGCCATCCTCAGCCAACACGGAGAGGGAGCCGTTTTTGTTCAGCACAATGCAGTTGCCGTCTTCCAATTCGACGATGCGCAGTTCGTTGAAGCGAGCCACCCCGTCGTGCTTGGATTTGATTTGCGGCTGTTTAAACACCTGGGACGCCGTACCGCCGATGTGGAAGGTGCGCATCGTCAACTGGGTGCCGGGTTCGCCGATGGACTGGGCGGCAATAATACCGACCGCTTCACCAGCCTTCACATGCCCGCCAGTGGCCAGATTGCGGCCATAGCAGCGGATGCACACACCCTGTTTGCTTTCGCAGGTCAGCACCGAACGGATCTTGATGCGTTCAATGCCGGCGTTATCAATCAGTTTGGCCTTGACTTCGTCAATTTCCTCGCTGGCCTTGACGAGCAGACTGCGCGGATTCGTGGGATCAGGAACGTCATCGCACGCAAAGCGGCCAACCAACCGTTCCGGCAGTTTCACCACTTCGTCCTCCCCTTCGTAAATGGACTGGACCCAGATGCCGTTGCTCGTGCCGCAATCCTCCTCCTGGATGATCACGTCCTGGGAAACGTCCACCAACTTGCGGGTCATGTAACCGGAGTCCGCCGTCTTCAGGGCGGTATCGGCCAGACCTTTGCGGGCGCCGTGCGTGGAGATGAAATATTCCAGCACGGTCAGACCTTCGCGGAAGTTCGACAAAATCGGTTTTTCAATGATGTCGCCGCTGGGTTTGGCCATCAAGCCGCGCAGACCGGCCAACTGGCGCACCTGTTGTTTATTGCCCCGGGCGCCGGAATCCACCATCAGGAAGATCGGATTGTACTCCGCCTTGTCTTGATTGCGTTCCAAGGTCTTGATCATGACGCTGGAGATCTGATCCGTGCAATGGGTCCAAATATCAATGATCTTGTTGTAGCGCTCACCGGGAGTGATGATCCCCTTGCGATATTGCTTTTCCACTTCCGCAATCTGTTTCTGCGCAGCCACGATTTCCTGATCCTTTTCCTTGGGAATGATCATATCGTCAATCCCGATGGAAACGCCTGCCCGGGTGGCCTCGCGGAAGCCAAGTTCCTTGAGCCGGTCCAGCATGATCACGGTTTTTTCATGGCCGCAGAATTTATAGCACTTCCAAATGAGATCACCGAGCTGGGATTTATTGCAGGCACGGTTGTAAAAGCCCATTTCCTCAGGCCAGATTTCACTGAAGATGACGCGGCCCACGGTGGTCTCGATGACCTTCTTATTGGGATCGCCAAACAGTCGCTCGCCCTTGCCGAGGTCCGGATTGGCCAGCAAAACACGGCTGTGGGTGCGCAGGTCGCCTTCCGCACAGGCGAAGAGCGCCTCGCTCTTGGAACCAAACAGCATCAAGCGCTCGCCCTCCTTGCGTTTTTGGCGCGGTTCGGCCGTCAGGTAGTAACAGCCCAACGTGATGTCCTGCGTGGGAGTCATGATGGGCTTGCCGCTGGACGGGCTGAAAATATTGTTCGGCGCCATCATCAACAGACGGGCTTCCATCTGAGCCTCAACTGACAACGGCACATGCACCGCCATCTGGTCGCCGTCAAAGTCCGCGTTGTACGCGGTGCAGACCAGCGGGTGAATCCGGATGGCCTCGCCTTCAATCAGCATCGGCTCAAAGGCCTGGATGGAGAGGCGATGCAGCGTTGGCGCGCGGTTCAGGAGCACGGGATGCCCCTTGGTGACTTCCTCCAGAATGTCCCACACCTCGGGGGCCTGGCGTTCGATCATCTTCTTGGCAGAACGCACGGTATGCACGTAGCCCAGCTCCTTGAGCCGGCGGATGATGAACGGCTCAAACAGCACGAGCGCCATCTTCTTGGGCAGACCGCACTGGTTAAGCTTGAGTTCGGGACCGATGACGATTACGGAACGGCCGGAATAATCCACGCGTTTGCCCAGCAGGTTTTGGCGGAAACGTCCGCTTTTGCCCTTGAGCATGTCACTGAGGGACTTCAGGGCGCGATTGCCGGCGCCGGTAACGGCGCGGCCATGGCGGCCGTTGTCGAAGAGCGCGTCCACCGCCTCTTGCAACATGCGCTTCTCGTTGCGGATAATAACCTCGGGAGTCTTGAGGCTGAGCAGCGTCTTGAGCCGGTTGTTGCGGTTGATGACGCGGCGATAGAGATCGTTCAGGTCCGAGGTGGCGAAGCGACCGCCTTCGAGCGGCACCAACGGACGGAGGTCCGGAGGAATGACGGGAAGCACCGTGAGAATCATCCATTCCGGGCGCACTTTGTGCTCGATGAATGCCTGTACCAGCTTGATTCGTTTGGCAATTTTCTTCTTAATTTGCTTGCTCTTGGTCTCCAGCATCCCTTGCTGCAAAAGCTCAATCTGCTTGGGCAGGTTGACATTCGCGAGCGCACAATGGATCGCTTCCGCGCCCATCTTGGCGGTGAAGGCGTCCACGCCGTAGGTTTCGCGCGCCTCTCGGTATTCATGCTCACTCAGCAACTGATGCACCTTGAGCGGCGTGTTGCCTGGGTCAATGACTAGGTAATCCTCGTAGTAAATGATTCGCTCCAAGTTGCGGGCCGTCACGTCGAGCACCAGCCCGATGCGGGAGGGCATGCACTTAAAGAACCAGATGTGGGACACGGGCACCGCCAGTTCGATATGGCCCATGCGCTCGCGGCGAACGCGCGCCAAGGTGACCTCGACGCCGCAACGGTCGCACACAACCCCGCGGTGCTTGATGCGCTTGTATTTGCCGCAGGAGCATTCCCAGTCCTTGACGGGACCGAAAATCCGCTCGCAGAACAAGCCGCCTTTTTCGGGCTTGAACGTGCGGTAATTGATGGTCTCAGGATTCTTGACTTCGCCTTTGGACCAGGAACGGATGGCGTCCGGGGAGGCGAGGGAGATGGCAACATGATCCACTTGGTTCACCTTGTCCAGCCCCAGCAGTTCGCGCGTGGCTTCCTTCGTGCTCATAATGTGTGATCGGTCGTTGATTGCGATAAGGTTGGGAAACAGGTTAGACGTTGGTCAAAGCAGCGGTTACGGACGCGGCATGCTCAATCGGGTTGGTATAGCCGACCTTGACATCCATGCCCAGCGATTGCATTTCCTTGACCAGCACGTTGAACGATTCGGGAATGCCCGCCTCGAGCGTGTTATCACCCTTGACGATACTCTCGTAGATGCGCGTGCGGCCCTGCACATCGTCGGATTTGACGGTGAGCAATTCCTGCAGCGTGTACGCGGCGCCGTAGGCTTCCATGGCCCACACTTCCATTTCGCCGAAGCGCTGGCCGCCGTATTGGGCCTTGCCGCCCAGCGGTTGCTGGGTGACGAGGGAATACGGACCCACCGCGCGGGCGTGAATCTTGTCTGCCACCAAATGGCCCAGCTTCATCATGTAAATGCAGCCAACCACGATTTCCTGATCAAAGGGCGCGCCCGTGCGGCCATCGAACACGAGGGACTTGCCGTTAAGGCGCAGGCCCTGATCCCGGCCCACCGGGGTTTCCGCCGCCTGTTTGACGTAGCCCCACACATCTTTTTCCTTGATGCCGTCAAACACCGGGGTCGCAAACTTAAGTCCGAGAAAACGGGCGGCGAAACCCAAATGGGTTTCCAGCACCTGGCCCACATTCATGCGCGACGGCACGCCCAACGGGTTCAGCACGATGTCCACCGGGGTGCCATCCGCCAGAAACGGCATGTCTTCCTCGGCGACGATCTTGGCCACCACGCCCTTGTTGCCGTGGCGTCCGGCCATTTTATCACCCACCGACAGCTTGCGCTTGGAGGCGATATAAACTTTCACTGACTTAATAATCCCGGCATCAATTTCATCGCCAGCCTCGACGCGCTCCAGCTCCTGGTCGTGCTGCATCTGCAGGTCGTCAAACTTCTTTTTGAAGGTGCCAATGATCTCGTTGATCTTGTTGCGGATGGGCGACGGATCAATCTCGATGCGATCATAGACCTGCGCCAGCTTGCGCAGCAGGGTCTTGGTGATCTTGCGGTTGGCCGGGATGATGATTTCCCCGGTCTCGCTGTTCACGACGTCGAGCGGGATTTTTTCACCCAGCAGGATGTTGCTCAGGGCCTCGGTCAACTGCTCGCGCAGCTCGTCCAGCTTTTGCTGGTGTTCGGACTGCACTTGGCGGGCGGCTTTCCGGGAATCCGCCGGCATGGCCTTTTCCTTCTCCTTCTCGCCCTCTTTCTTGGAGGACACCTTGATGTCCATCACGATGCCATACGTGCCGGAGGGCACCTTCAACGAGGTATCCTTCACATCCGCGGCCTTCTCGCCGAAAATCGCGCGCAGCAGCCGCTCCTCGGGTGCCAGTTCGGTTTCGCTCTTCGGAGTGATCTTGCCCACCAGGATGTCGCCCGGCTTGACTTCGGCACCGATACGGATGACGCCGTCGGCACCCAGGTTCTTGAGCGCCTCTTCGCCCAGGTTCGGGATGTCGCGAGTGATTTCCTCGGGCCCGAGCTTGGTGTCGCGCGCACTGACCTCAAATTCATCAATATGAATCGAAGTAAACACGTCGTCTTTCACGATGCGTTCGCTGATGAGGATGGCGTCCTCGAAATTATAACCGTTCCACGGCATGAAGGCCACCAGCGCGTTGCGCCCCAAAGCCAGTTCTCCGGAAGAGGTGCAGGGACCGTCCGCAATCACGTCCCCCTTCTTGATGGTATCGCCTTTGGAGACCAGGATTTTCTGGTTAATACACGTGGCCGCGTTCGACCGCATGAATTTGCGGATATGATACACATACAAACCGGTGGAGGGATCGGTCTTGAGTTTTTTCTTGCCGTCCGGGACCTTGCCGTCACGGGTGACGATGACCTGATTGCCGGTGACCGATGCGACCTTGCCAGCTTCTTCGGCGACCAGCACCGCGCGCGAATCGCGCGCCACCCGATCTTCGAGCCCGGTGGCGACCAACGGGGCCTCGGTGACCAGCAGCGGCACCGCTTGGCGTTGCATGTTGGAACCCATTAATGCGCGGTTCGCATCGTCGTGTTCCAGGAATGGGATCAAGCTGGCCGCCACCGACACCAACTGCTTGGGCGAGACATCCATGTAATCCACCCGCGCTGGTTCCACGTCCACGAAATCGCTCTTGCAGCGGCAGGTGACACCGGCATGGAGGAAATGACCTTTGTCGTCAATCGGCGTATTGGCTTGGGCGATGATGAAATTCTCTTCACGATCGGCCGTGAGGTAATCAATATGAGCGGTCACCCGTCCGTGTTCCACCTTGCGGTAGGGCGTTTCCAAGAACCCGAAATCATTCACCCGAGCAAACGTGGCGAGGGAGGCGATCAAACCGATGTTTGGGCCTTCCGGGGTCTCAATGGGACAGATACGGCCATAGTGCGAGGGATGCACGTCACGCACTTCAAAACCGGCGCGATCACGGGAGAGACCACCCGGCCCAAGGGCGGACAGACGGCGTTTATGGGTCAACTCAGCCAGTGGGTTGATTTGATCCATGAACTGGGAAAGCTGGCTGCGGCCAAAGAAATCCCGAATGACCGCCGAAAGCGCCTTCGGATTGATCAGCTTTTGGGGCGTCATGGATTCGAGGCTCTGGTCGAACAACGTCATGCGTTCCTTGACCAGGCGTTCGGTGCGGGCCAAGCCCACGCGGCATTGGTTCGCCAACAGTTCACCGACGGTACGGACACGGCGGCTGCCCAAATGGTCAATATCGTCCACTGACCCTTCCCCGCGTTTCAACTTGAGCAGGTACTTGGTGGCCGACACCAAGTCGTCCTTCGTCAAAATACGCGAGTCGGCTTTGATACCGAGTTTCTGATTAATTTTGTAGCGACCCACGCGCCCAAGATCATAACGCTTGGCGTCGAAGAACAATCGCTTGATGAGCGCGCGTGCATTGGCGGCGGTGGGCGGATCGCCCGGGCGCAATCGGCGATAAATATCCTTGAGGGCCTCGTCCTCGTTTTTGGTGGGATCCTTCTTCATGCACTTAATGACGATCCCGTCATCCACCGAGGTATCCACCACGCGGATGCGAGTGACCCCCAGTTCGGCGATCTGGCGAACGACCGCCTTGGAGAGCGGCTCGAAAGAACGTGCTACCACGATGTTTTTTTCGGGGTCCACCGCGTCCTCGATCAACACTTTATTCTGGATGGTTTCCAGTTTTTCCGCCTCTTTCACCGTCAACTCTTCAATGGTGTAGAAAAGTTTGAGAATATCGGCATCCGTGCCGCGATGCGTTTCACCGCCGGAAACCTTGCCGCCCTTTTCGCTTTCATCCAGAAATGCCAACGCGCGGAAGAAGGTCGTGGTAAGGAATTTGCGACGTCGTTTTTTACGGTCCAGATAGACATACAGCATGTCGCTGGTGTCAAACTGGGCTTCATACCAGGAACCGCGATCGGGGATGATACGGAAGGAATGGAGCATTTTACCGTTGGAATGCTGGGTAGCCTCAAATGCCAGCCCGGGCGAACGGTGCAACTGGGAGACAATCACGCGTTCCGCGCCGTTGATGACGAAGGTGCCCTGAGGGGTCATGAGCGGCAATTCACCCATGAAAACCTTTTCTTCTTTGGCAGCCTTTTCCTCTTTCAATTTGAAAGTGACATACAAGGGCGCGCCATACGTGATGCCCTCGCGCAGGGATTCCAGCCAAGTACACTTAGGCTCACAAATCTCATAGCTGTCATAATCGAGCACGCACTTGCCATCATAGCTTTCCACCGGGAAAACTTCGCGGAACACCGCCTCGAGCCCGATATCTTTGCGCCGCCGGGAAGGCGGAATGTCCGATTGCAAAAATTCGCGATAAGAGTTGGTTTGCAACTCAATCAGGTTCGGCGGGGCGATCACTTCCTTGATCTTGCCGAAATTAATACGTTCACTGGCTCTCGATGGCATTGTTATATTTGCGGTTGTGCCGCCGTCCAATAATGGACCGCGCAGCAATGTTTGCTGTTAAACGACAGAAAGCGAGGGCTCCAAGTTCCTTGGAGAACTCGCCAGCAACTATATTTGTTGGCCGTTTGCTTCCCGAATACAGGTTTTTGTTACAATATCACAGTTTCCAACGCGCGCAACGGTCGGCGGCGCTGGGCCACAAACAGGCGGCGGGAACCACCCCGCCGCCCGTGTGAATCCCACAATTACTTGACTTCGACCTTGCCACCAGCTTCTTCGAGCTTTTTCTTGGCGGCTTCGGTGTCGGCCTTGTTGGCGCCTTCCAGAATGGGCTTGGGCGCGCCTTCCACGAGGGCTTTGGCATCGGCCAGACCCAGGCCGGCCTTGAGTTCCCGCACCGCCTTGATGACGGAGATCTTCTTGTCCGCAGGCGCGGATACCAGAATCACGTCAAAGGTGTCCTTGACCACGGCGGCAGCGGCAGCCGCACCTGCAGGAGCAGCGGCGGCAACAGCCACCGGCGCGGCGGCAGTCACACCCCACTTGGTTTCCAGTTCTTTCACGAGATCGGCGATTTCCAATACGGTCGCGTTACTCAATTCCTCTACGATTTTTGCTTTATCCAGTGCCATGTTATTTTGTCTTTCTTGGTCGTCTCGTCGCCCGGCGCGGCCGTGCCGGATTTAAGTTTACTGCCCGCAAACCGACGATTTACTGTTGGTTATGATTTGTTAGTTATCCGCCGCCGCGCACTTTGCCACGGGCAGCGAAATTGGGTTTTGGTCAAGCGGCAGGCGCGGCAGCCTTTTCGCCTTTGTCGGCCTTGGCCTTGAGCACCCGGGCCAGTTGGCTGGCCGGCGTGCTGAGCAACACCGCCAGTTTGGTGGCCGGCGCCTGGAGCAAGCCTAGTAATTTGCCGCGCAACACCTCGATGGAAGGCAGATCGGCCAGCGCCAAAATAGCGTCGGTTTCCAATCGTTGGTTGCCGAGGTAACCAAACTTGATTTTCGGTTTCTCAAACTCCGCGGCGAACGTCTTCACCACCTTGGCGGCGGCGGAAATGTCCTTCTGGCCGGTTAATACGGCCAATTGGCCAGCCATCGAGCCGGTCAGGTCCCCCACGCCGGCTTCCTTGGCCGCGAGGCGGAATATGGAGTTTTTGACAATGTGTATCTGCGCGCCGACTTTGCGAAGACGCTTGCGCATCTCCGTGAGCTGGCCAACCTTCAATCCGGTGTATTCCACCACAATGAAGAATGGCGACTGGTTGAGTCGGGCAAGATATTCCTGCGTGATAATGAGTTTTTCTTGACGCATGGCTAGTCGTGAAATTCAGGGTTAATGGGTGACAAACTCGCGCATGTCCACGCGCACCGCCGGACTCATGGTCGTGGAGATGGTGCAACTATGCACATAAGTGCCCTTGACGCTCGAAGGGCGGGCCTTGGTGACCGTATCAATAATCGAGCGCACGTTTTCCTCAATTTGTACCGGGGTAAACGAGGCCTTGCCAGCGGACACATGCACATTGCCAGCCTTGTCCGTTTTGAACTCCACACGTCCGGCCTTGACTTCCTTCACCGCCTTCGCGGTGTCTTCGGTCACGGTACCTGTTTTGGGATTGGGCATCAGCCCGCGCGGCCCGAGGATTTTACCGAGTTTGCGCACCTCGATCATAGCCTCGGGGGTGGCAATGGCGACATCGAAATCCGCCCAGCCTTCCTGGCATTTTTTGATCAAATCGTCATAGCCGACATATTCGGCGCCCGCCGCCTTGGCGGCTTCCGCAGACCCGCCGCTTTTGGCGAACACGAGCACGCGGACCACTTTGCCGCTGCCATGCGGAAGGGAAACGGTGCCGCGGACCATCTGGTCCGACTGTTTGGGGTCCACGCCCAACCGGAACGCCACGTCCACGGTTTCGTTGAATTTGGCCCGGGGAAACTTGGCCATGATTTCCACTGCGCCCTTGAGCGGATAGGACTTCGTAGAGTCCACCAGCCCAAGCGCCTTTTTGTATCGTTTACTGGATTGTTGCGCCATGTGTATTGGTGCGGTTCAAGCGAGCGGTCTGCTCTCCCGCGGTTTTGGTTTAGTCGGTGATTTCGATGCCCATGTTGCGGGCGGTGCCGGCAATCATGCGGAACGCGCCCTCTTCGGTGTTCGCATTCAAATCTTTTTGTTTCAGCTTAATGATCTCCAGCACCTGTTTTTTGCTCACCTTGCCCACTTTTTCCTTGTTGGGCGTCTTGGACCCCGAAGCGATGCCGGCCGCCTTCTTAAGCAGGGCGGAGGCCGGCGGAGACTTGGTCACCATGGTGAACGACTTGTCCTGATACACCGTGATGATCACCGGGATAACCATGCCGGGCTGGTCTTTGGTGAGGGCGTTGAACTCCTTGCAGAAGCCCATGATGTTCACGCCATGCTGGCCGAGCGCGGGGCCGACCGGCGGCGCCGGATTGGCCTGGCCACCCGGGATTTGGAGCTTGATAATGCCTGTTACTTTCTTAGCCATAAATCTGGTTTTCTAATTCAGTTCAATTACTGTTTCTCGACCTGCCAGTATTCGAGTTCCACCGGCGTGTTGCGGCCGAAGATGTTCACGGTCACCTTGAGCTTGCCTCGTTGGGGCTCGATTTCCTCGATCACCCCGCTGAAATTCAGGAACGGCCCGTCGTTGATCTTCACCGTCTCGCCCACCTCGAAATTCACCTTGGGTCGCTCGGTATCCTCCGAATCGGCAACCTGGACCTTGATTACCGCGATCTCCTCGGGGGAAACCGGCACCGGACGGTCGCCGCCGATGAACCCGATGATACCGGAGGTCTCACGGATAAAATACCAAGGACGGTCCAGCACGCGCCGGTTATCGTCCAGCAGCGACATCTCCACATAGACATAGCCGGGATGCAACTTGCGGTTGCTTACGGTTTTTTTACCGCCCCGCACATCCACCACCTTCTCCATCGGCACGAGGACTTCACTGATGAACTCAGTCATTTCCTCGGCCTTCATCCGTTTCTCAATGTTCTCTTTGACCTTGAGTTCCTGTCCGGAAAGGGTGTGCAAGACAAACCATTGTTTTGGCATGGCGGTAGCTCTTTCTCGTTAAACCGAGGTGATTAGCTTGACGAACAGGGCGAGGACAAGATCTGCCCCCACGGTGAAACCGCCGAGCAAAAGTATGGACACCATGACCACCAAGGTCGAACCTTTCAGCTCCTCCACGGACGGCCAAGTGCATTTACGCAACTCCTCGCGGGTTTCTTCGATATATTGGGACAACCGCAACAGGTAGCCCTTATGCCAGGCGTACCCGAATGCGACTGCCGCAACCACCAACAATACGATTGTCCAAATGTTGTCCATATTTCCTGTCTGGCGGAGAGGGAGGGATTCGAACCCCCGTCGGGCGTGAACCCGAAGCGGTTTTCAAGACCGCCGCGATAGACCACTCTGCCACCTCTCCGGCACTGTTATAGTTTGGCACGGCGTGAGGGAGTTGAACCCCCAACCAACGGTTTTGGAGACCGCTACTCTGCCAATTGAGCTAACGCCGTAACCGAAACCTGCCGTCGAGTTCTATTTCTTAACTTACGTTACAAGAACCTAAAGCCGGAGCGACCACATGGCCCCCCCGGCTTCAGTTGTTTCAATGATTATTATTCAATGATTTCCGTGACACGGCCCGCCCCAATGGTGCGGCCGCCTTCGCGAATGGCGAAGCGCTGCAGCTTTTCAACTGCAACCGGCGCGATCAACGCGATTTCCACGGATACATTGTCTCCCGGCATGACCATTTCCACGCCCGCCGGCAGAGTCACCGTTCCGGTAACATCCGAAGTGCGGAAATAGAATTGCGGACGGTAATTGGTAAAGAACGGCGTGTGACGGCCACCTTCATCCTTGGACAGCACGTACACTTCCGCCTTGAACTTGGTGTGCGGATGAATGGAACCGGGCTTGGCGAGCACCATGCCGCGTTCCACGTCCTCTTTCCGGGTGCCGCGCAACAGCACGCCCACGTTGTCGCCGGCAGTCGCTTTGTCGAGCAGCTTGCGGAACATTTCGATGTCCGTTGCCACCGTCTTGCGAGTTTCCGTGATGCCGACGATTTCGACATCCGACATGCGATCCAGCACGCCACGTTCAACACGACCAGTGACCACCGTGCCACGGCCTTCAATGTTGAACACGTCTTCGATGCACATCAGGAACGGTTTGTCCACTTCACGGGCCGGCAACGGCACGTATTCATCCACGGCCTTGAGCAGGTCCTGAATGCATTGAATGCCTTCCGGCGTGCCGTTCATGGCAGCACGGGAACTGCCGCGGATCACCGGAGCTTTGTCCCCGGGGAATCCGTATTTGGTGAGCAGGTCGCGCACTTCCATTTCGACGAGGTCGAGCAATTCCTTGTCGTCCACGAGGTCAATCTTGTTCAAGAAGACCACTACGGCGGGCACACCGACCTGGCGGGCCAACAGGATGTGTTCACGAGTCTGGGGCATCGGGCCTTCGGAGGCATCCACCACGAGGATGGCACCGTCCATCTGGGCCGCACCCGTAATCATGTTTTTGATGAAATCGGCGTGACCAGGGCAGTCGATGTGAGCGTAATGCCGGTTTTCGCTCTGATATTCGACGTGGGAAACAGCGATAGTGACGGTCTTGGTTTCGTCACGCACGGTGCCGCCCTTGGTAATGTCAGCGTATGAGATCGGGGTCGCCAAACCACGCTTGGATTGGACTTCGACCAGCGCTGCGGTCAGAGTGGACTTGCCGTGGTCAATGTGGCCGATGGTGCCGACGTTGACGTGCGGTTTCGTACGTTGGAATTGTTCCTTTGCCATTTGCTATTCCTGCTGTTTATTGTTATTACTTAATATGTTTTTATCACGCCCGGTCTTTTTATCGCCGGCCATTATTACAAACTGACAAACTGGAGCCCATGACCAGGTTTGAACTGGTGACCTCGTCCTTACCAAGGACGCGCTCTGCCAACTGAGCTACATGGGCTCCCAAATTCGCTCATATTTACTGTCAGGACTAAAAACGACAAAAAACCCATTAGGCCCTTGCTTTTCCACAAAAGCTCAAAGGGACTAATGTTTGTATTCCGTCTCAGCCCTATTATTTGTATGGGTTATACTCTCCAAAAACACCCTTGTCAAAGTTTTTTTTGATTTTTTTTCATCCGGGCAGCTTTTGGCTTAAAACATGCATTCGGCAGGCATCCTATAAGGTCAGATAACCACCATCCCAACCCCAACGGGCACCACGATGATTGGAGACGTCATGGGGCCATACTATAATCATCCACCAGCTCCGACGGCGCATACTCAGCATTACGATAATTATCGCTGAAGCCGGGATTGCACACCCGCAGAGCGCCCGCGCCAAGGTCCTCGCACATCTGAATCATGGTGTCACGATAGCCCTGATTTTCGGCAGCATGGCACTGGCGATGGCAGCGTTGCCGGCGGAATCCGGATGCACCCCATCCTTGGTCATACTGCTTTCCGGCACCACGCCGAATAACGTGCCATACTCGCATCGCTGATCTTTCGCCAATCGCGCGAAGGCTTCTCCCAGCTCACGCAATTTGGCCTCGCGCTCGTTGGCAATCGGCTTGGTGGGGCCCAGGGCGCTCTTGTTAATATTGGGCGGCCCCACCAGCAGCACCGGCAATTTTTCTCCCCAGGCCTTCCGCGCGCGGGCAATCATGGCCTGAATATTGGCCACCGCCTTCGGCACGCATTTGTCGGTCGTGTCGCGGGAATCGTTGGTGCCCAGGGCAATCACCAGCGCATCAGCACGGGGATGGCACACCAGCATCGCGTCGAATTCCTTCACGGAATCCGTGGGGCGTCCGCCTTTGCCTTCATTCACCATTTTAAGCCGCCCTTGCGAGGTGCGCTCCACGACATTGACCCAGGCGTTCGTGCGGTCATTCTTTGGCAGCGCGCCGCCCTGGGTGATGGAATCGCCAAAGACCACGACCGTGCGCGGTTCGGCAGCCGCCAGCAGAGAAGCGGCCATGGTGAACATCAGGAGTGCATCGCGCACTTTGCGGGTACCCGATTGGAATTGGCGCAATCCGGGAGTTGCGATTGGTTTCATGGGATTATGGTACACGTTTGGCTTCTCCCTTCGCAAGTACGACCGTGCGCGTTTCATTGCCATAGCGGAGACGGCAGGGATTGCCATTCAAGGAATGGAGATTCGCATTGACCAGTTTGCCCTGTTGCCATTCCAGGCTCACCTCAAAACCGCCCCGCGCGCGCAGGCCGCTGACCTTGCCGTCGGACCATGCCTGGGGCAAAGCAGGCAGGAGATGAATCAGGTAGGTGTCACCTTCCTTGAGGTGGCTTTGCAGCAGCATTTCGGTGACGCCGGACGTATAACCCCAATTGCCATCCATTTGAAATGGCGGATGAGTATCAAACAGGTTATCGAGGATGCTGACCTTGAAGAGTTCACCGATCAATCGGTGTGCCCGTTCGCCGTCATGCAGGCGCGCCCAAAAATTGATCTTCCAGGCCTTGCTCCAGCCGGTGGAGATGTCGCCCCGGCCATTAAGCGTGACCTTGGCCGCCTCGGCCAGTTTCGGAGTTAGGATCGGGCTGATCTGCCGGCCGGGATGCAGCGCAAACAAATGCGACGTATGCCGGTGATGATCTTTGGGATCATCCACGTCCTCCATCCATTCCTGAATCTGTCCCCACCGTCCAATCTTCGGGCTCAATAGCCGATCTCGCATGGAAACGACTTTCGCGCGATACTCCGCATCCACCCCGAGCGCCTCGGAAGCCTCAATGTAATTGCTGAACAAGTCCCAGACAATCTGCTGATCGTATGAAACGCCGGGATGCGGTGTGCGGTCACCCTCCTTGAGTACAATTTTCCCGTTCACCTCCACCGGCCCATGTTCGGGCGACCATCCGTCCGGCGTGATCAGTTTGCCATCCGGCCCTTCCACCAGGCGATCCTCCCAGAACTCCACAACCTCCTTGATGGCCGGATAGGCGATGTTACGGAGAAATTCCTGGTCGCCAGTAAACGCATAATGCAGCCACATGTGTTGCACCAGCCAGGCGCTATTGGGACGGTGTACCCCCCAGCGTGAAGTGCCACCCATCGGGTTGGTGGTGCTGTAGTTCGACCAACCACGGCCCTTGGGCGTTTTCACGCGTTCGTCCTGCGTCCGCTTGTACACCACCGCCATGTTTTGAATCCATTTGAACAACGGCTCATGGCATTCGGACAAACCCGTTAGCTCGGCCGGCCAGTAATTCATTTCCACATTGATGTTGGCAGTATAAGCGGAATACCACGCGGGTTTCAAATCGGCATTCCAGATTCCCTGAAGGTTGGCCGGCAGCCCACCCGGCCGCGAACTGCTGATGAGCAGATAACGACCGTACTGGAACAGCAGCGCCTCCAGCGCGGGATCGGCCTGACCGGTCTTGCGTGCCGTCAACCGCTCATCCGTCGGCGAACCGGAATTACCTGATCCGAGATCAAGGCTCACGCGATTGAACAGTCGCTGGTAATCCGCCACGTGCGCCGCGTGAAGCTGGGCAAAGGGTTTCTTGGATGCCGCTTCCAATCGCTGAGTCACCCGCGCATGCGGAGGTTCACGCCGCCAGTTTTTCATCGGATCGTTTGCAAAGGAGGTTCCGGCCGCCAACAGCAGGGTGACACTGTCGGCATTGGACACCTTGATCACCGCATCGCCCGCCACAACCTGACCACCTTCATTCAGCACCCAGACTTGCGACTCGTACTCCAGACCATTCGTCAGCGTGCCAACCGCAAAGAGCTTGTTGCCCTCGGCACGGATGCTCGCTTTGTGCATGTCCGTCAGGCGGATGGCACCGGAATAACCGCCCGGCTTGTCGGCCGTATAGCGGATGACCAAAACTTGATCCGGATAACTGGAGAACGCCTCCCGCCGAAATGTGGCACCTCCGACCTGATAGCTGACGCGGTGCGTGGCATCCCGTAAATCGAGTTCGCGCCGGTAATTGGATGCATCGGCGTGCCCCCACTCGACGAACACATCACCGAACGGCTGGTAGCTGCCCATATCAATCTCACCGCCGAGCCAGAGCGTCTGCTCATTGAATTGAATCCGCTCATTCGTCGTGCCGCCAAAAATCATCCCACCGAGACTGCCATTGCCGATGGGCAATGCCTCCAGCCATTTGCCGGCGGGCTTGGAATACCAAAGGGAAAGGTCCCCCGCCCCAACGACCCGGGACAGAAACAGCACCGCAGTCACCAGCAGCAAACTCGACGGCAACCAAACAGGTTTGTATTTCATAAGCGTCATTTCGTTTCCAAACTTTGCCAAAGCTGTACGAATGTTGCAATTATTGATAATTCAGGAACCTGTCTGACCACTTGGCTGGTTTAGGTTGGCACTTGATAAACAGGAGGTAACACCATGGAAATGAGTACAAAGCGCGCTACAATCAGTAGGCTCTGCATTGCAATGCAGGACACGGTCGTGACATTGGACTGGTTACCTCACGGCAAAACCGGTGGCAGGGGGGCTATGGCCAAAGAGAACAATGGGCTATCAGTTAGCTGAAATCGTAATTTCACTAATCAAGGTGCATCGTTGAGATGCATTCAGAATTTGGAGCCAAATCAGTGCCCTTGGGCAAATAAATCAAACTGGCGAACCGGGGCATCCATGACCAATCGCACAGCTTGAGCCGACACCGGTGCAAATTGCTTACTGTAGATCGAGCCAAAGACCATGGCCTTGTGAACCGGCTTCCATTGCCCGTCGGCTTGCAGCGTTTGGAGTTCGAAAGCTTTACTTTGCCCACGCCGGTAACCGGGATTCTCAATGGTGAATTCGATGCGGTCGAAGGTCATCGGTTTGCCGAAATCGAGAGTGGTGCCGGTTTTTCCAGCGGTGAGCGAGCCAGTTGAGGATGCAGCGAGGACCAAAGGCTCCAGCGATTGGTCATACTGGACTTTGAGAATGCTCGCCGAGAGCCGTTTTGAAGAAATGATTTTGGCAGGGATGGCGGGAACCTCACCGCCGCCATGAACATAGAGCACGTCAGCGCGGAACACGCAGTTTGGCCACAGAGTCCCCTTCACGTTCGAAACGCTTTCCCCATATTTATCCAGCCATGGTTTGGTTGCCGGACCCGGTTTCGGCTGACCATCGAGCATCGGCGGCAGCCCGAACAGATGGTTGCGGTCAGCGCAGGCGACCTCGACCAGCGTGCAAATGCGTTGGTCAGGCGTGCTCAGGTCAATGACATCAGCGCGGCGCGCTTCGGGGGTGACCTTAAGCGATTGCACCTTCCCATCCTGGTAAACGCATTCAACCGTGGTGTTGAAGGTGGCAGCCAATTTAAAGGAAACATCCCAATCCTCCGGCCAGGCTGGGAGCAGGAATATTTTTCTGCCATCAGATTGCAGCAGCATGCTTTGCAGGGTATTGACGGAGTTCGCGCCGTGGTCGTTATCCGGAGTGCCGTCCATCTTGCATTCCCAGAACGCCGGAAAGCGGGCACGGGGGCGCTTCGGAAACGGTGCGGCGGGATCAACGTTATCGGTCCAGTGAATGAACTGGTCGTTGAAGTTGATGCTGGCGAGCCGGGCGGCTTCACGGGCGAGCCCGAGATAGGCGGCCTGCACTGGAGCAGACTGCCAGCCGCCGGTTTCCACCGCCTGTTTATCATCGGTTCCGTCCAGGCTGATATTCCGCACATGGAACGACTGCCGGGCGTTGGCGAGCAGTTCCGGCTTTCCAAGCCATACCTGGCGAAAGGGGTACACCGAGTATAGTTCCGGAGTCTCACAGATTTCGCGGCCGGAATTATAGATATCGCCCACCGCCAACAAATCCATGCCACGAACCCGGCGGAGGGGAACACCAGGCATCTCCTCCAGCAACTTGGCCCACCTGGCCCGGCGAACGGAATCAATCTCAAAGGAAAGCAGTTTGGTCAGCAGATATTTCAAACAACCAATTTCAGTGCAGGGATTGGCCACCCCCTGATAGGTTTCGGCGCAACCCACGCCTTCCATCCACATCCTGCCTTTGGCGTCGCGCTGAGTAAATCGATTGATGTAGTATTCGATTCCGGCATCCGCACAGGGCAGAAGGACGTCGTCGAGAAACTTGCGGTTACGGGTATGCTCGTAGGTCTCAGCCATAATGGCAGGGATCTCAATGGTGGCGAGCTGATGATACCGCAGGTGCGCCGGCATGCGGTTCCAGTTGAACACGCCGACGTTGTGCCACCAACTGGCTTCCATGATAAAGGCACCGCTGATGCCAAGCAGCTTCTGGCAACGGTCACGCCCGATCTCCAGGCCATCACGCACAAACTCCATTCCCGGAATGATAGCATCGTAATCACCGCGCGCGGGCATGGACCAATACGGGTGGCGGGTGTTTTGCCACATGAAAGACAGGTTGGCCCAGTCCCGGCCGTCCGGGGAAATCTGCGTTTTCTTGGGTTTATCAAAACCCATGACACCCGCCGGCATGTCCATGGTAAATATGGAACCATTGTATGGCGGAGGCACGCTTCCCCGGCTTGCGGCCGCCTGACAAAACCGCTCGAGCGCATAACGCTGACTGAGTTGAAACGCATTCAAACTCGAATCAATTTCCTTGTGGCCCTCATAGGCCTTCGAGGCCTGCGGATATTGTGTAAAGCGGGATTGATCGAGGTTAAACTTCCCCTCACCACAGCGCGTGATAAAAATATGGCTGCGACTCCAGAACTCCTGCCAGTGACGCTGATGTGCGGTCCAATCCGATGCTAACGGACGCTCCGCTTCGGCCAGCCATGCCGGCAGGGATTCCGGCTGATTACAGAGGATACGGACCGTGCCATCGAAGACCGTGAGCGGGCGTTCGCTCGCCAGCGCATCGGGCGCAGAACGTTTGAAGTTCGGTGCGCTCAAAACACCACCTCCGGTGCGATGCAGAATCGGATCCTTCGCACGTGCCACCATCTCCGGCGAATTCTGGGCGCGGATGTGATCCGCCCAAACCGATGACTGATTGCGATAACACCAGGCCAATCGGTCCTTCGAGTCGTTAAAAAGAACACCCGCGGTGCCTTTTTCGGGTAATGCCTGTCCCTGGTCCTGCATCCGACGCAACGACTCGAACGAGAGTATTGCCTTGCGCGGCGTGGAGCTGGCACCTTGCACGCGGACCACCGGTTGATTGGCATCGATCCAGACGCGCAGGTTGACATCGCCGGACTTTATCTCGATGGCGGCATCGCACAGCACCAGCGTCTGCTGGAACTTTTTCACATCGAGCGCAGGCTCCAAACGTAACCGCACGCGCCCGAGCTTCGGCAACAGATGACCGGCATCAAAAGCATCCACCTTGCTGAGATACAACACCAGATCTCCATTAGGCTCGACCCACACGTTCGCGCCGACATCGCCATTGCCGAGCGGCATCGAGCCAAAGGAATCCTCGCTGGGCACAGGCCAGACCACATTATAATCATCCAAGGATGTTGCCGCTAAACCCCGGTCATTTGCCATGATTCCCCAAGCGGCAATAAGCAGGAGCAGGATGGTGCGAAAAAAATGGCTCATAAAAATGTCATTGGATTATTGAGTCTTGAACTATTCAAAATCACCTCAACTATTGTACCAGTATGGCGTAGGTTTGTTTCCACGAATTCCCCTCAGTGTCGGTTATAGTAAAATCGAATTTTGCGCGGCCAGAATAATTCCGCGCCGGCATAAAAGTGACCAGACAGCCACCCTCGCCCGTCTGCTTCACGGTACCACCACTGACGTCTGAAAGCGTGAATACAGGCGCCCGGGAGAAACCTGAAGTGAACCTCCGCAGATTCACGGTAAAACTGTCCGTAACGCCAGCAGTGCTCCTGAGAATAAGGCCGTGGGGTATTCCTAAAAAATAAAGGTATTCCTCCAACCGTGTATATCCCGCCGGTGTTTTTGGCGGGAAAAACGTTGGCTCGCTGATAAAACCGTCATGGCTGGCCAGTTCGGCGTTATGATCCACCGCTGCCGGGCTCCACCCCAATGCCCTCTCCCAATAATCCGGCATGCCGTCCTGATCGCTGTCCGTTGGCGCTGGGCCGCCGTCCAAGGTGCCATATCCGCAATTGGGCAACCCGCTTTGCATTTGGTTAGTACGGATGAAGCCCATCTTGCCGAACGAAGCCGCCTCGCTGATGGTCCGCAAATCCAACGCGTCACGCTGCAATACGCAGCCCGCACCCGACAACACGCAGCGTACCGCTGCCGCCGCGCTGAGGATGGGCAGATTGGTAGTGACAGCAAAACACGACGTTTGGGAAAGCGTCACTGACTGACCGGGCGTCACAGGCGAGCCATTGAGTTTGCCATCCTTGTTCGCATCGAGTTGGTTGCCGGATACATAAAAAAACTGGTTGGTGTTCACTTGAAAAAAACAATTCGAAGGCCGGCCGGTGGCCGGGCCGGCGACGAAATAATTGTTTACCAGGTCGTGGTGGAATGGCGCGTGCGTCGTGGTGGTATAACCGGCCTCGTAGTCATAAATGTAATTGTTCACGAGCACCGTGTCGGCGCGCGCCATCGGCTGACGGTTGTGTGCGTTAGCCCAGAGATTCCGATACCAGCAAAACGGGCCGCCCTCGGTGTGCGCGTTAAACCGCTGGCCGACCGGATCAGCGATGACACAGTTCTGGACGGTGATATTCGTTGCCCCAACCGCGTCAATGTTGTTCCACTGCCCAAACGCGATGGACACGTGGTCGAGGATGATGGTGTTCGCGTGATACATGCCAACTGTGTTGCCGGCGCGATGGCCGTCCAGCATGCCCTGCCGGATACGGATATAACGGCAAATCACGTTGGTTGCCGAACTGAACGAAACCTCCCGTCCCATGACGCCAAAGCCGTCTCCCGGTGCCGTTTGCCCCGCAATGGTGATATTGTTGTGAACCTTAATCGCGGCATTGACCGTACGGTTTGTGGATGCGGGGGCAGAGTAACCCCCAACATCAAACACGACAATACGGTTATCCTGGCTGACGGCATCGCGAAACGAGCCGGGACCGTTATCGTTCAAATTGCGAACGTGATACACCTGGCCACCGCGCCCACCCGTGGCCACCGCGCCAAAACCGAAGGCACCGGGAAACGCTGGAATTTGCGCATTGGTGGTAATGGCTGGCATTGCAAGCGCCGTCAGCATCACTTGGAATTCAATGAATATCAGGAATTTGTTTTGTCGCATGTTTTAAGCTTTTACGGTCGCGTTGTGGTCATACGCTATTTCAAATTAATGGTATTCTCATTATCGATGGTTCATGGCCGAGGTTTGCTGACTTCGGAGACCGGTGGGGAGTCGCTGACAAAAGGTTGGCGACCGTTCCAAAAACGATCAGACACGCTATAGATGTGAATTTACGCATCATGATTTAACTTTTACCAAACTTTAATAAAACAGGCAAAAACATTTCCAAACTTCTAATCCAATTCCATGCATATAACACTTATAACCAATGTTTTACGGCTATTAAGTTGGCAATTTCGAACTTTACCGAATTGAATCTGGTAAAGTTTGCAACGGAGTGCTGGGTGATTGAAATCCAAAGCCATGGCGCAAAAACGAGGCAGAAACGGTGCAGTTTCAGTCCGGAGACTGGTGACCGGAGGCGAGCGCGGGTTCGATCAAATCCGGTTCCAAGCGGACTTTGCGGATTTCTGCGCGCATCAGTGCCGCCATCCGATAGAGATCCGGCGTGGACACGAGCTCCAATTTCTCCTTCGCCAGTTGCTCCTCAATGCGCTGCAAATGCTGCGTCAGCCGGCTGAGTTCTTGTTCATGGGTGGCCAGGATTTTCTCCTGGAGAGCCTCCAGCTCCACGGCTCGCAAGGTGCGGATTTCCGCCTGCGATTGGCGATTCCAATCCACCAAGGTGCGTGGGCTCACGTTGATCTGGGCAGCGATGCGCGCCAGGCTCCAGCCTTTGGCGCGGAGTTCGATGAACTGACTTTTAGTATCCGTGCTATGCATCGGTTTTTTCCTTTCCGGCCAGCCGATTTGCTGGCTTTGTTCCACTGCAAGTCCCACCAAGGACCCACAGATTTTTTCGCCCCCATCTATACACCAAGTTTTTAGGGTGGAGCTGGCGTTTTACACGCGGCGGTTTTTCCAATATGACAATAATGACACTATTCGCGTCACATGATGACAATACGCGACATTATTTTTTTGAAAAATTATTTGACAGGTTCATTCCGCCCGGTTGGCTCTGCGAAAATAACCAAGCTTTTGCCTTGGAATTTCATCCCCACCTCCAAGCCGTCACCCAAGTGAGCGAAGCTTTTGCTTGAGCCACCTGCCTTAGCCTTTGGGCTGCTGGCTTCGGTACTCACTCGTTATCCCGACAGACCGGGACAGGTATGCACCTCGCTCGCGCCTCGCCCTCGACCCTAAATCCTGGGTGCCATAGCTTCATCTTGAAAACTCATTAAAATGAGGCGAACTGGCATCGATGGCGATGTTAATGACTCCGGGAACCACCATCTCGCAAAACCAAGATTGGGGCGCAATCCCAGCCGGCCACCAGATAGCGCGGGTGACGGATCGTATCATTCCCTGCAACTTTTACTGGGAATATATCTACTACTGTAGCTGGCTGAGAATACTGGGATCTTTGATCGCGTTGTCCCGTGCCAGGAGGAGAATTTTGCTCAATACTTCAGTGGTTTGGGCATCGTCCTCCGCAAAGGGTAGGAAAACCCTTGGTTTCGCGGCGGGGAGGGCCTGGAGAATCAGTTCTTTTCCGTCCGCCTTGCGGGCGACACCCGTGCCCAGGTGGACCAGGTAGTTGCCGAGCTGGCCGGCAATTTCCACCTGCGGCCCGATCACGCGCACGTTGGACAGCTTGAGCCGCGTGCAGGTTTCCAGCACAAGCACGGCGCGCTGGGCAACCATGCTGGCGCTGGCAGCAGGTTCGCCCGCGCTGGTCCGCGCGACGGCGGTCACCAAGTCCAGATCGCGCATGACCTCGCTGAACAGGCGCGGCGGCACATCCGCAAGCTTAACGGGTGCAGATTTGCCGCGGGGTGTGAAGTTTACCGTGTCGATGGTGATCTCCTCCAGTTCGCCGACGTAATGGAAGGCTTCTTTGAAGTTCAGCCATGCAGTAATCCCTGCTTCGTGGAAAACTCTGCGAGTGGGTTCCTCGCCGCTGCTAACCCAGTTGCGTGAACTGAGCAGCGCGAAGGCCTGCTTGTCTTTCACTTCAATGCCGGCGTAGCGGTGCGACGCGGTGGCCTCATTCAACTCGTCCGCCACCGGCAGGTACAACTCCCGGAAGACTTGCTTGAAGGGCTGAATCCGCTCGCGGGCAAAACAATCTTTCTGCCAGGCCGCCCAAGCTTTGGCCGGCAGAAGATCCACCGGATGCGCGATGCGCAGCGCATCTGTTTGGGCAAGAGGTTCGACCTTGCCGGTCGCATCTTCCAGCGCTTTCCCTTCCTGCACGGGATAACCCAACACGCCGTCGCCTGCCAGCACCAACCCGTGCAGCATTGGGGATAGCAAGGGATGCTTCAGCAGCTCCGGCAGCTCTTGGGCAGTGATTTGGTCGCCCCGGATCATCATCTGTTCGAGCGCGCGACGAACGCGGGCGGCCTGGCGTTTCAGCTCCGTCCGGCGCTCGCGCAGGGCGGCAAACGGCGGCAGCTTTTTGAACTTCGCCGGGATATCCGCCAGCGCTTTGCCGTCGCGGAGGACCGTGAATTCGACTTCCCCCCACGGATCCAGGCCCAGCTCGGCGGTGATTCCCTCCTGTGCGACCCGGAGCGGCCCCTCGGCGAGATCCGCAACGGCGCTGGTTTCCATGGCCCATTCCAGGCGGATGGGGTCCGCGTAACCGGCTGTGCGGGCCAGGTTTTGCAGCGCGATCTCCACCGCGCGCTTCTCGCTCGCGCGGCGGTCCGGTCCAAACTCCCGGCTCTCGCGCTGAAAGGTGAGCAAGGTGCGATAGCGCTCCTGAATATCTTCGTCCCGCTTTGCGCCAGCAGCCAGGGGCAGCAAACCCAGGGCGCGGACGGAATCCTGGTGCCGCTTCTGCCGCACGCGCTTCAGCAAATCCTCCCGCGGGATCTGGTCCAGAAGCGCGCAGGCGAAGAGCTGCGCCCGCACGTGCCCTGCGCCATCCCCGGTGAGCTTGGCGGCTTCCTGCAACGTCTCCCAGCGTTCTGGACCGAGGGCGCTGTGCACCCGCTGGAACCACGCCACATCCACTGCGCCGTCCTCCAGATCATCGGCTTGGAGGGGCGTGCGATCAGCGAAAATGGGTTCCCAACATTCGATTTGCTCGGTCGTTTCGTCGTTGCCACCTTCTTTTCTGGCATGAAGATTCGCGCCACGCGTATGGGCATGCAGCCAGCAAACGCCATCCTCGAAGCTTGGCCAGCCCAAGGCATGATCAACAAACGGTGCCCACTGCCGCGCATAAACCGCCAGTTCCACAAGGCGGGATTCCGGAATCCTGGCCGCCGTGGTCTTCGCCTTGAACTCGGCGGCTGTATCTTCGGGGCACGGGTGGCAGACGCGTATAAAGTGACTGAACACGTCACCCACGCCGGCCTCGTAAATATAGCCGCGCACGAACTTGGCTTTACCCAGTTTCACAAGACTGGCCTGCAAGGCGTCCGTCCCCCAAGCGCGCTCAATGGAGCGCATGGCTTCGGACACGGGCGTGGGCTCCGGACCGCGGGCCAATTCCACCTCCAATATTCTTGCCACGCAACGCTGCACCAAGGGGCGGATTTGGGGGAAATTGTCAACCAGTCGTTTGTGGGGATCGGTCGCCTCGCTTAGCTCATGGAAGTAACCATCATGCGGTCCAAGCAGCAGTTCAAGAATGTCCGCATCCGTGGCGGCGCCAACGGCATGGGCGGCAGCGGCTAATTTAATGGGCGGCCGGCACCGTTCGGAGAGAGGGGCGACGCCGGAAGGTACGGGGCTCTGCTCCTTCCGAGGCAGCCATCGTTCCAGCAGACCCAATTTTGCCGATACTGAGGACCGTCTGTTAGCAAGCGGCTCATCCTTCCAGCGCAACAACCGCCAGAGCCGCGCTATTTGGGCGGGCGTCCAAGCGGGCTTCAAATGAGTCGACAATTCATGCCAGGCGCTGAACGCCGACGTGCGGAGATCCCGCCAGTGCCAGGCGTCCGAATTCTCTAATTTTGGCTGTCGCAACACCTTATCCGGCACCAGGGCAAAAGACTTTTCCATGGCGTCCAGCAGAAAATCACCCACCGGCAACCGTCCCCCCGCATCGGGCCGCAGGGCATCCAGACCGGTCAGCCGCAAAACCCATCCAAACAAGGCTTCCACGGTTTCCGGGTAATGCAGTTTGAGGTTGGGTTTCCCCCCGAACACGCTGTCCAGCGCGGCGAGGGCAGGCGGTTCGCTTTTCCACTGCCGTCGTTTCAGGTTCCAATTGCAATACATCCACGCGCGCAGGGCTTCGTATCCATCCGGGTCGCGCATTTTCTGGTCGCGTGACTTCCACCAGGTTTCCCAGACTTCCGGCAACGGCAGGTGGCGCAGATCCTCCTGATGGCCAAAGTGGAAATTCGGTTCTGGAAAATGGCGTACCTCACCCAAGGCCTGTTCGCTTATCTCCTGGCTGTAGCGGTCTACGAATTGAATGATCCGCTCCCGCTGGTGGTACAAAAAGGCATCCAGAGCCTCGATCAAACGCAGGGTGGCAGGAGTGACGAAATCTACCTTTACTGAGCAAGGCGGCTCAGGCCAGGTCCGCTGATCGTCGCGGAAGAGCCCCATGCCGTTCGCGACATTGTCGTCCGGGATTGGCTCAGAACCTTTTTTGAATGCTGGGTTGTTAACCATAGTATTGTTGGGTTTGAGGGTTGAAGGGACAACTATAACCACCAGAGCAAATTGCCGCTGAGCGCCGTCAGCCGAATGAATGTCACCTCGCTGTCCGGCTGCAGAAAAACCGGCTGATCGAGATCGCGCTGTTCCTCATCATCGAGCACCACGCGATACAGCCCATCCTCGAATGCTTTCAAGGCCGCGTCCACCGCGTCCTCTTCCACCACTTTCTCACGTCGAATCCGTGGCGGGCGGGCGACGCGTCCCTGACGCAAGCCAGCCTCGATCTCACGCTCCGAGAAAACGAGCGTGAGCCGCTGCTCGCGCAAACGTCGGCGAAACGAGGCGATTTCTTCCCGCACAATCCGCGCAATCAGGTCGCGCAGCGTGTACGGCTCGCCGCCCGGCGGCGCCTCCGGCGGGAAGGGCATGAACCAATCGGGCGGAGTGGCTTGAACTCCGTCTTGGGCACGCACGCTAATGGTGATCTGACCAGTCATGGCAAAAGCTAGGTTTCACCATGCCAGTCGCGCATGGCCAGTCAACACCATTCTATGCCGCAGCCATTCTATGAATGCATGTTATGTTGAATTCTGGCATGGTCTGCGTGGTGCGGGGGCTTACCTGCGGTTTACCTGAGGGGAATCTGAACGTTACACGAAATCCGTCCGTTCTTTTTATAACCATCGGTGGCACCGAAGAGTGCAACTGGTATTTCGTTATCGAGCAGCAGAGCGGGACGTTCCACGTTGGAATTGCTGAGGGTGCCATCGGCCCATTTAAATTTGTTTTCGAGCACCTTCGACTGCGCAGCGGCTTCCCACTGCAAGCCGTCTGCCGACTCGAATAATGCGATGCCGCCGGAAGAACCGGTGAATTTACCAACCACATCACGCGCGACCGCATAATAACGGTTACCGTAGCGCTTGCTGTACCAGATGAACGGGTCTTCCGCGAGCATCCAGTGCTTGCTGGTATCGCCTTCGGCCTCGAAAATTCTCCCGGCTTTCTTGATGTAGGGGCCTTCGGGCTTGTCGGCCAAGGCGGCGCCATAGCGCACCTTGCCACCCATCGGCTTGCCCTCAACATACTCTACCGCCTTGTAGATCAATAGAATTCCACCATCCGGTCGCTCGGTGGCACCGGGATTCGTCACACAGAGCGAATCGAACGCACTCTTATCGTCGCTGACATCCACAATCGGCTTGTCGAAACGCTTCCATGGCCCCTCCGGACGATCCGCAACGGCAACGCCAACACGCTGGTTATTGCGGTGCATCGGATACGATTTTCCATCACCGGTGTTGCCCATGTAGAAGAGATAAAACTTGCCGCCTTTCTGCAGGATGTTCGGATTATGAGTGGTGGTGCCATCCCAGAATTCCCTGCCTCGCGCCGGTAAGGCCACATTCACATGCCGATACGGCCCCATGGGCTTATCGGCGACACCATAAGCAATTTCAGAACATATTGCCCAACCGGGAGCAAATCCGTTTGGATTATTGACCGGCCAGCGCGAATAATAAAGATGATATTTGCCGTCGGCGCCCCTGGTCGGCGCCCCGCACCAGACAAAATATCCGGACTCGGAAAACTTCGCCTCCATGGGCACCGGCTGGACCATGGCCCCAAGGTTAAGGTTGTCACTGAGCGAGACCAGCGTTACCGCAGCCACCAAACGGGAAGGTAGTCCAACAAAGGCGGCTGACGCGGTGAACCCCGCCAACCGGAGAAAATCACGACGCAGAAGATGCCTGGGATCAATTAAGCATTTTTTCATGGGGTCGGGGTTGGGGTTTATTTCAAATTGGTACGCCGTGGGATCATACTATTGCATTTTCAATCGCAACACCGTGAATGATGAGCGACACTGCGGCGACGGAAATTGCGGTCGCCACCGCCAGAAGGGCGGCCAGGGGCCAGATTCTAGGTTTCATGGTTTTCCTGGTTCATTTCCATCAAGGGAGCATCCTACTATTGGGAGTGTAAATTCGCAACCAAATACATGTAAGTTGTCGTGTTTAAACGCTTGCGCTTTGGACGTGTTCAACTACACTCGCACTCGCCGATTATGATGACGTCAAACGAATTGCTGGGCTTTATGCCACAGCCCATGGCTTTGGATATTTTGGAATTCGTGTTCACCACGGATAAGGCGGTGTATCGCACCGTCCTGGCCGCCGTCGCGGAAGCACGGCGGGTGCGCCCTATTTTCATGGAGCATCAGTCACGGGCAGAACGGCATCCGGCCATGCTCGCGGTGTTGTCGCGTCCGGCCATGAATGCGGCCGCCGGCAATTTGATCCGCTTGTGGCTGCTTAAAAAGCACACTGCCATGCTCGCCGATTTTCTCGAACAACTTGGCATTCCTCATACGGAAGGGGTGGTGGAAAACCTGCCGAACAAGGTGGAGGATGACAAACTCAGGGCAGCGGTGGATACTTTGCTGGGCAAGTATCCCAAGGACCTCATCACGGTATATCTCAACGCGTTCAACTCCATGAATGAGACGGCCTGGGACAACCTGACCGCCATTCTACATTCCGATCCGCGCCTGCAGTTTTGACGTTGTCATTCCAATGAGCTTTCAAGATGAGGCTAAGGCGCGCAGGATTTTGGGCGGCTGGCGAGACGCGAGCGAGGCACATACCCG